>JBCCJB010000140.1:0-9006 GCA_039028015.1 Planctomycetota bacterium | reverse complement strand
TCGAGGCCGCCTGCGGTCAGTTGCGACGCAATCGGACAAAATCTCAAACAAACGAGTTGAAAACATTTAGTTGAACCGGAGATGGTCGGTTCGACCGCCAGTTCTCAGTAGGCCCGGTGGCAACCGGGCGATTACGAGGCGTGGCAATACATCGTTTCGCCCGGTTGGCACCGGGCCTACGGTCCAGGGACTCACACAGCATCGGGGTGGACCGACGCCATCGATTCGATCAAGATTGCTAGGGCCGCGCTCGCCATCGGTGTGCTCATGCTGGCCGAATCATCATTGGATTGAGCAACCTGGGACGGCGTTAATGGAATGTGAACAAAGATGCTGGGTGTGTTCCGATGGTCGCCGAGCAGGTAGTGCTGGCTGAGGTAGAGCGCGGCGTTGCACAAGTACGTGCCTGCGTGATGGCTGACACGAGACGGAATACCCGCGTCACGCATTTTGGCCGCGATTGGTTCGAGCGGCCTTGAACTGGTGTAGGCGGTCGCGCCACCTTCGACCAGTTCCGTACCGTCGGTTCGCAAGTTCAACGCGACGTTTTCCAATCGAAGATGGGTTGAACCTGGCGATTGGCCGCACAGCACGACGAAATCAACGGGCTGTTGCAGGTCTTGCTTCAGCTTTTGACTCAACGACGTCAGATCGACCGGGTACCGTCGGGTGATGAGTTCGGACGATCCTTCGTACCAACTCGTTAAATCTGCCAACGACAACCAACTCGCGTTGTCCTGCCAACGGTCGTAGGGCTCAAACGCGGTAAGAAGAACTTTTTTCAAGACGGTGTTGAGGGCGTGAAGTGGATGGTGACATCGCTGACCGTCACGGCGGAAGCGTCGATGTGTTCTTATGGCCGTCAGGTCCAAGTGTAGCGAGTCGGAGAGACTGACTTAAAAGGGGTCTGACCCTCTGACAGATGAATTGAAAAACTAGAGATGTCCCTCACGGCAAATGATTCCTGCCAGCGAGCATCACTCGGCAAAGGGTCAGACCCCTTTTAAGGCAGTCTAAATGCGTCGACGTCGCTCAACACCTTCAGGCGGAATCGCTGCGACGGGAGGCTTTCCCTCCGCAATGGCACGATCCGAGGCGCGTCGGCCAACAACTTGGTCACTGAAGCGTCGACCATAGCTCTGACCACCATCTGCGCCGGGCGCAACCAGAAAGACAACGCCCAACCCAAAGATCAGACCGGCAAAACTTGATCCCAACGTCAACATGCTTCCGGACATGCCAACCGGGTTCTCGCTGACTTGGGTTTCACCCATTGGCGATAACAAGTCGGTTGCCAGCGCCGCCGATCGACTCGCTTGAGCATCGGACAACGCCGCTTCGGCTGCGGCGAGCTGTTCGGTCAACGCTTTGACTTCGGCATCGAGCGTGGAATACGTGGTCCGAACGCCCGCGATGCGGCCGAGCTTTTGATTGAGCGTCGCCCTTTTGTCCAAGAGTCGTTGCACGCGACCTTGAGCCAATTCAATCATCGGTTCCATCGCACGAACGGCGGCACGGGTTTCTTGAAGCATGCGTTGGGCGATTTCCGCTTCGGTCTGCATTGCCGCTCTGCGACGCGGATGCTGCATGGTGTAGATACTGGCATACTGGCTGGTGATGATTTGGGCGTCGATCAGACCTTCCTTCAAACGCAACAAGGTTGGCTGACTCTTCAGCAAGTCATCGCCAGAGACGAGCAACTTCTTGGGATCAGCCAAGCCCGCCTTGAGTAGTTGTCGCAGTGATCTCAATCGTTCAAGTTCCAACTCAGCGGTCTGCAATTCACGATCGATTAATTCCGTGGTTCGCCGATTCGTTCCGTCAGCCGATAGCGTGTCGTTGAGCATCCGCAACTCGGCAAGATCTTCACCAAATGAGATTTCGACTTCATTCATCTTGGCCAAGGCGGCATCTAGTTTCTCTCGCGTCAGATTGCGAGAGTACGTCAGTTCTTCGATGACACTGTCGGCTCGAATCGTGCGGACGGTGCGCAAGTGTGCCGATAGACTCTCCAACATCGCGTGACAAAACTGCTCGGCACGCTCGGGCGATGTGTCGAGCACTTGCAGGTAGACCATTTCGGTGTTGCCAAATTCACCACCTTGGGGCGCCAACACGTTGACGTTCTTTTTGGCGATGGAGCTGACCGTGCTCAGTGATGGCCAATCGTCACTGATGCCGAACCAACCGCCACCGCCTTCAGGTCCGATCTTGCGAAGCGCTTCCGTCACCACATCGGGGTTGCGCGCGACTTCCAGAATTGTTTCTTGAGCTGCTTTGAGTTCGGTTTGGCTGCCGAAACGACCCAGCCGATCAAGCGAGCCTGTGGTTTCGTCGCGTAATACCAATGGCTGTTTCGCGGACCATTTGTCCGTGCCAAAGATCGCCAGTCCGATACCCGCCGCGGCGAATAAACACGTTAGACCTACCCAGATCGGACTGAACAGAACTAACACGTTGCGAACGTGTTTCCAATGGATCGGTGCAGAGGACATGAAGTGCGATTGTGTTTGGCGAAGGTGGCCACGATGAACAGAAAATCTCCGCCGAACTCTAAGTTTCGATCTTGGACCATCCTGGTCTTTTCGCTTGGCCCTCAATGAAGCGGCCGACACGTCGTGGGATTGCAACGGCTAGGGCGATTAATCGCTCTGTGCCGTTCGCCAACGTCACACGATTCGCGAACTTTCAGCGAGCACAAAAAACGCTCGTTTTGATCCGGTAGGCCCGGTGATAACCGGGCGGTTTGCGTTTGAATGGCCCGGTTGGCACCGGGCCTACCTCGTGTCGTTGCTGATCTCAAGCTCTACCAGCGAATAAGTGCGGTTCCCCAAGCCAAGCCCGCACCAAATCCGCAAAGAAGACACAGGTCACCGCGATTCAGTTTTCCGCTGCGGACCGCCTCGTCGAGTGCCAACGGAATGCTGGCTCCAGACGTGTTTCCATACCGATCAAGATTCACAAAGACTTTGCCGGCGGAGATCCCAAGATCAGACACGGCCGAATCGATGATTCGTTGGTTGGCTTGATGCAACACCACCAAATCAAGCTCATTGGGAGCCACATTCGCCGCCCGCATGACGGCCTTCGCACTTTCATCAACGATGCGGACGGCCCACTTAAAGACACTGCGACCATCCATTTTAAGAAACTGCTGACCTGCTTCGTGTGTGATCGGGGAATGGGGCAATCGCGTGCCGCCAGCCGGGATGCACAGCATTTCGCCTCCGCAGCCCTCACTACCAAGCTGATAGGCGAGCAGCCCATCAACGGGATCATCATGATGATGGCCTGACGGCGCACCGTTGGTGATCGAGGCATCGGCATCACGTCCACTGGCATCGTCAGACGAAGAAGCTGTGGATGACGACCCGACCCGACCGACAGCATTTCGAAGGACCGGTGTGTTTGGCACGACGATGACCGCACCGGCGCCATCACCAAACAGTGGATAGGTTTTCTTATCGTCGGGATCGATCGTTCGGCTCATTAAATCAGCGCCGACGATTAAGACGCATTGATGATTGCCGGTTGCGATGAACTGGGCGGCGGTAACCAATGCATACATGAAGCCAGCGCAGGCCGCCCCCAGATCCATCGCCGGCGCCGTCGAGCCGAGTCGACGCTGCACGTGACAGGCGGTCGATGGTGTTGGGTGATCAGGCGTTATCGTCGCGATCAGGATCAAGTCCAAATCAGCGGCGGTGACACCTGCGTCCTTCATCGCTTGTTCAGCGGCGTGGACGCACAGATCACTGGTCGCTTCACCAACTTTGGCGTGACGACGTTCGCGGATACCGGTGCGACGGATGATCCATTCGCTGTCGCAGCCCAACGCGGCCAGGTCCTCGTTCGTGATGACTTGGTCGGGAACGTGTGATCCCGTACCCGCTATCAACACATTGGAAACCGAGCCCAAGCGGCCACGCGGCGGAGTCGAAACGGGTGATTCAGGCGCCAAAGGCTCGATCATGCGACATGGTCCCTCTGGTTCAGATCATCTCTTTGAGGCCCTTGAGCGGGCGGATGGTCAGCTTTTTGCTAGCCGGTTTGGGCGCCAGCCAGATTTCTTCGCCATTGGCTGGATTGCGGCCCTTTCGTTTTGGCTTGGCGGGCACATCACGCAGCACGATCTTGCACAAACCTGGAATCGCAAACTGGCCCGGGCCACCCTTCTGCATCGACTTTTCGATCTCGACGGCCAAGGCATCAAGAACAGCGGCGACGTCACGCTTACTCAGTTCGGTTGCTTCGGCGATGTTGGCGAGAATCTGGGTCTTTGTGGGGGCTTTGGGCGGGGTAGCAGCCATGTGCAGTACCTATGCTTTTGGAAAGTTTATGGGACCTTGAGGAGCGAATCGACAATGATCCCCTCCGTTGCGGCAAATGGTGTATGTGTACCGCGAACAGTCCGCAACCCGCCAAAAGGCCATTTAGCCCGTGTTTTTCGGGCTTTTTTTGATTTATGAGACCACGAATGCTCGTTTCAGCCGAGTTCATCCGATGTCAAGACCGTATCGACGGCATCGGTGAACAATTTCACACTCTCGTCGCTGTCTTCGGCTAAGACCGACTCGGTCTGCGAAACCCGCGTCAATTCGGGCCCAACGTCCGCCAAAGCTTGATCGCGATCGTCGGATGAATCGGTCGTGGTGGGTGAATTACCCGCATCTTGCGGCAAAGCGGCGGGCACAAACGCGTCATTGACGCTTGCCGAATCGACCACAGCGGGAGCGACTTCGGATGAAGCCGGTTGTGCCGCCACGATAATCGGCTCGCCCGCCGGACTTCGAGTGCCATCGTCAGTGGCCGGCTGCGACGCGGGCGCGACAGGTTCGCCAGAAGCAGCCGACGTCTCCGGCAACACGCTGTTGTCGTCCAGGTTGATCACCACTAACCGAGATCCGTTGGCGATGGCACGGATGTCGGCGATGCCGCCACGCTGCACGGCCAACGTGCCCTCGACGTTGGCCGCGGTTGTGTTGTTCGCCGCATCGGCCAGACGCGCCGCACGCACCACAATGTTCTCACCGTCAGCGTCCATCTCGATTTCGAGGTCATCGAACTGAGTCTCCGCCGATTCGGACGGCTGAGTCAGCATTGCCGCTTCACCGGCACTAACGACCGCAACCACCGCGGATCGGGGTGCAGAGAAGTACCAATCGCGAACGCTGATGTATTCCGGATGGATGCGACCGATCGAGATGTCGACCATCTCGTCGCCTTCGGTCTCTTCGCTTTCAAATGGAATCTGCCGAGCAACCTCTGAGCCTTGGAAGAAAGGCACTGCGGGAATATTCACTGAGTAACTACCCGGCAGCAGGTCCGCGACTTCGATCCGTCCGTCAGTCACCGTGACCGAGGGATCATCAAAGTTGATGGTGACCTGGTTGCCCAACGCATCCGTTCCCGTCAACGACAACGTTTGCAAGTTGAAATACTCGGGTGACAAATCGCGATCAAATTGCACCATCACATCGCGAGTCTGGAACGCTCGGACCGATATCGTGACCGTGGCGGGACCGCTAGTCAGCCCATCTTCATCCTGAACTTCAAACGTGAATGTTTCCGATCCCGAGTAATCGGAGGCTGGCGTATAAAGCAGTCGTTGTCCGTCAGCGCTAACTGACACGACGCCGCCGTTGGATGGCGTCGAGAGATTCACAAAGTCGACATTCTCTCCAATGTCAACATTCGCACCCATGTCAGCAATTGTCGCGATGACAACGTCAACTTCACCGCGAAGCACGTCGCGGCTGATGTTGGTGATTGGTGGTGGATCATTGACGGCCGTTACGGTGAAGGTCGCAGTCGCTGTCGATAAACCACCCCCGGTATCGCGGATGGTGTACGCGACGGTTTCCGTACCGTTGAAATTGGCGGCCGGCTGATACAGCAGTGATCCGCCGTCTTGCGACACCGTCACGTCACCTCCGCCCGATGGCGTGCCAACCGACTCGATCGAAAACGTTTGGCCATCGACATCGGCAACATCGTTGGCGGTTACATCGTATGTGCCTTGACCTGAATCTTCGTTAATAGCCGCGCCGCCCGATACCGGAAACGCATCATCATTAGCGGTCGGTGGGTTGTCGGGACTCGTTACCGTCACGGTCACGGTGACTTCATCCGTTGAATTGCCGTCGGACAAGGTGTACGTGAACGTGTCCGTGCCAACGAAGGTCGCCGGAGGCGTGTAATTGAGCGATCGACCGTCAGCGGCAATCGTGACATTACCTTCCGACGGCGTTGAAACAGCGGTGATTGTCAACGTTTCACCGGCTTCGGCTGTGTCGGCTTCGTTTGCAATCACGTCCAGATTCTGCACCGCTGATCCTGCGTCGAACGTGAAGTTATCCGGCACGCCGACGGGTGGATCGTTGACATCGTCGACCGTCACGGTGACGTCGACGATTTGTGGCGTTGCGGTTCCATCGGACACGCTGTACGTGAATTGCACGGTACCGACAAAGTTGGTTGTCGGAGTGAATTCAAGTTGGTTGTTAGCCAGCAACACCGTACCGCCCGACGTTGGCTGCGTGACACTTTCAATGGTCAAACTGCCTGAACCGGAGACAATGCTGTCATTAGCCAACACATTCAACACAACGGCACCACTGTCTTCATTGACATTGAATGTGTCCGCGACCGCGGTGAAGCTTTGCCCAATCGCCAACGAGACGGAACCATAGTCGACCGAATTGGCCGGGATCTCGGCTCCTTCGGTAAAGAGCAAGACCTCGCTATTAAATTCGTCCGCTTCGTTACTGGCAAACGTGACCGAGCCCGACCCCAAGGCTTAAAAGCGGACCGTCGAGATCAGCGACTCTTGTTCAAACGTGGGTTGAGTTAACCCGATGAAGGCACCGAGCTCATCAATTTCGTCAATGTTGATCGTGCCTTTGGGTGTATTGATGAATCGAAGCGATTGATCAACCGAACCCGGAATCGCGCGAACGAGTGATCCATCAAACACAATGTCAGCGTAAGCACCAAAGATGCCGGTTCGTTGGCTGGGCAGCCGATTGTCGACGCCGTACATACGCAAAAGGAATTCGTCTCCCGGGTTGACTTGGGAAATCACGTTGCCGCTTAAGTCCGTGATTTCAAGCCGAATGCCCGCAACCGGTTCGCCTCTTACCGTGATG
Source organism: Planctomycetota bacterium (assembly GCA_039028015.1). GTDB lineage: Bacteria > Planctomycetota > Planctomycetia > Pirellulales > Pirellulaceae > Rhodopirellula. The sequence goes on along the minus strand of JBCCJB010000140.1, from coordinate 1,858 downwards.
GTGAAGGTTTCGTCGCGGACGTTACCGGCACGATCTTCCACCTGAACCGTCAGCGAGTTTTCACCCTCTTGCGAACTGGTTGGCGTCCACGAAATCACACCGGTGTTTGACGTGATCGTGGCACCCGATGGCGAATTAATCAGCCGGTACGTCACACCGTTGACTTCTTCGTTGCTGACCACGTTGCTCGTGTAGGGCGTATCGACATTGGCGTCGAGCTCGACGCTGCTCCGCGTGATCGTCGGCTGCGATCGGTCCAACGTCAGCGTCAGAGTTGGGCTGAGCGTGCTGGTGACGCCACCTGATTGTTGACGTGCCGCCAGGACGTACGTGTCATCGCCCAATGCGGCCAGTTCGGTGGTTTGAATCTCAATCGATGAACCCGTTGCGGTTCCCGTTCCCACAACCGTGCCACTGGAGGTGTCGACGATCTGCACGAGAGCACCTGATGTCACTCCACCAACCCGGAACGTCATCGTTCCCGCATTAGTGATGTTGTCGTCGTCTTCCGCCCCGGTGTCGCTGGTGGCCAGCAAATCCAGAGATGCAGGTGCATTGACCGTCGTTGAATTTGTGAACGTGACCGGAATTTCTTGCGAATCTAGGTTACTTCCCTGACCTGAGACAGCCGCGACGCCCACGGTGATTGAGGTCGTGCCGACGAACGTTCCCGGATCGATCGTGATTTCACCCGTGGTCGCGTTGATGGAGGCGCTCACATCAGGCGATTGGGTCAAGATGCCGTACTGAACCGGGTCACCGTCGACATCGAGCGATTGCAATTGAATCGTTCCGTTGGCACCCGCGGTGAAGACAGGGTCGCTTGCCAGCGGCAACAAATAGGGCTGACCATTGTTGGCGGTTGCTGCCAGATCAACCGAGAACGTCCGCGAAAAGGAGTTGTTGTCCTCATCGGTGATGGTGACGGTCACATCAGTGGATCCCGACGTGGCCAACGCCTTGAGCATGAGCACGCCGTTTTCCGTGTCTTCAAATAGCTCCGCTGAGTTGATCACAACATCAATCAGCGGCTTGTCATCGCCATCGACATCCACACCGCTGATGGCTTCACGGACTTCCTCGCCTTCGGTCAGGATGCCAAACACGCTGTGATTGAAGTCGAGCCAAGGGGTCGATGTTTCGGTGATAAAGAATTGCGAGTTGTTGGTGTCGTCAGTCGTCTTGGCGAACGAAAGCACGCCGGTCGATGTGTGGCGCAAATCGGGATGGAAATCGTCGTCAAACGAGCCAAGTGATGAACCACCCACGCCAGTGCCATTCGGGTCACCGGCCTGCAGCACAAAGCCATCGTCGACGCGGTGAAAAATGATGCCGTCGTAGAACCCTTGATTCACGAGCGTGGCGATCCGGCCGCTTGCGTTGGGGGCACGCTGCTCGAATAACTCAAAGACCATGTCGTCATAACCGACCATATCCAGCCGAACGCTGCGGTTGTTCTGCAGCACGGTCGCTTCCAGCAGACTCGGATCGGCAACGCTGACCGAAATGGTCAAAGGACCTCCCTCAGGATCATAGCCATCGATTGGCACATGAACGGGCTCATTGAATCGAACCGTTTGGTCGGGAACCGGTTCAAAGGTGGGCCGTTGGTCAGCGTTGAGCGGTAGCGTCGCTCCGGGACCAAAGGTTCGCTCAGCCAACGTTTGGAGCGTCTGCAATCCGACCGCCTGTGATCCATCGGGGAACACCCAGACCGGGAACTGCGGGTTCGGACTGACCTGGCTGGGGTCATTCGGATCCGGGAAAATCGCGGGTGTCAAGAATTCCGGCAGAATCTGACGACTGCCATCGGTGATTTCGGTGAACGGCAAGTCATCGCCGCCGTCATCAAAGAGGT
>JBCCJB010000139.1:0-9011 GCA_039028015.1 Planctomycetota bacterium | reverse complement strand
CCGGATTCGCCCGTGGATCTGCTACCGCTGACAGGTGCTGACTTTCGTAGTGGACGAGGCGACGAGTCCCCGGATATAAACTCCCCCTGCGAAGGCGTCCCAAAACGAACGACCGCCAGCAACCTTGCCAGTAGATTCGAACAGCAAGCAAAGCGGATACCCGACCAAATCGCAATTCGAAGTGATCACGGGAACCTGACCTATCAACAGCTCCATGATCAAGCCGAAGGACTTGCACGACAACTCAGCGGTCTTGGGATCAATTCAGAGCGATGCGTTGGCATCTGCATGAATCGCACACCTGGTTTGATTGCCGCGATTTTGGGTGTGCTGAAATCGGGTTTTGCCTACGTGCCGATCGACCCAGATTATCCGCAGGCAAGGATCGAATTCATGCTGCGTGATTCAGATGCTCGTGTTGTGGTCGTCGACGAAGCCAACCAGTCACTGTTCGACGATTCGCATCACGTCATTGTCTGGAATCGCGACGGGGAATCAGCAGCGGCGGACACCGCAAAAACCGTTCGCGGTATTTCGCCGACGTCCGCCGCTTACGTCATCTACACATCCGGTTCAACCGGCAAACCAAAAGGCGTCACCATCGAACACCAAGCGGCCGTCGCCATGGTCGATTGGGCAACTGAGGTGTTCACGATGGAAGAACTCCGAGGTGTGCTCGCATCAACGTCTGTTTGTTTCGATTTATCGATCTTCGAAATATTTGTACCGCTCTGTATGGGTGGCAGCATCGTTCTTGCGGACAACGCATTGCACTTGAGCTCCCTCGCATCCGCTAACGACGTGACGTTGATTAACACCGTGCCCACCGCCGCGGCCGAGTTGCTCAGCACGAAAGCGATCCCGAGCAGCGTCCGCACGATCAACATCGCGGGAGAACCGCTGAGCAAACAATTGGTCACCGATTTATACGCTTACTTGGATCAGTCCGCTCAGAATCGTTTCACGCCTGCGGTTTACAACCTTTACGGCCCTTCAGAAGACACCACCTATTCGACATTCGTGAGAACGGTCGCTAACGAGATCGGTAACTCGACGCCGATCGGTAGGCCAATTGCGGGGACGGACGCATTTGTCTTGGATCAACATCTTAGCGCTGTTCCCGATGGCATGGCAGGCGAGCTGTGCTTGGCTGGGGATGGCGTGGCTCGGGGGTACTGGCAACGACCATGGCTGACCGCCGAATCGTTTGTCCCCAACCCCTTTTCCGATAATGGAAATCCGATGTATCGCACCGGAGACCGTGTGCGGTACCGCTGGGATGGGCAGCTGGAATTTCTCGGGCGCGTTGACCGACAAGTCAAGCTACGTGGCTTCCGGATTGAACTGGGGGAAATTGAGCAGGCACTTACGGATCAATCGTCAATCGCCAAAGCGGTCGTGGTCATCCGCAACATGCACATCGGTGAAGACCAACGCAAACAGATCGTCGCCTATCTCGTGCCAGTCAACGCGGCGGAGCAACTTGAGACTTTATCCGCCTCGTCGGAAATCGTCCAAGATCTTCGCGCTGCCTTAGGTCAGCAACTACCCGATTACATGATTCCGGCAACCTTCGTGACGCTTCCCGAGTTGCCACTGCTGCCCAACGGCAAAATTGCCCGAGAACGGTTACCGGTTCCTGATGAGGCTCCGACTGAAAACGTCATTATCCCACCCAAGACAGAAACCGAATTGAAGCTATTGGATATTTGGCGTGGACTGCTGGGGCGATCCGAAATTGGAATTCGTGACAACTTCTTTGCACTCGGTGGTGACTCGATCATCGTGTTGCAAGCGATCGCGCGGGCTCAACGCGAAGGCATTCACTTCAGCCCACGCGATCTGTTCCAACAGCCGACCATCGAGAGCCTGGCTCGCGTCGTGACCCGCTCGGTTGAATCGACTGGCGTGTCGCAAGAACCGATCGTTGGTGAAGTCCCGCTGACACCGATTCAATCATGGTTTTTTGGGCTTCCGCTCACGCATCCACATCACTGGAACCAGTCGCTGCTGCTAGACGTGCGGCGACCGCTATCGGATGAATTGCTGCGTAAATCGCTGGTGAAGATCGGGCATCACCACGATGCGCTTCGCGCTCGATTCAACCAGTCAGGATCGAATTGGCAACAAGTCTACGCTTCCCCGACGGACGACATTCCACTACGAATCGCCCGCGAAGAAGTCCAAGACGCAGAGTCAATCATTCACCAGATGGCCGATCAGGCGCAGCGCAGCTTTGATCTGTCGAGCGGTCCGCTCTGGCGCGTCATTTATTTTGATCTGCAAACACCAACCGGCCCAGTTCGTCGGTTGTTGGTCGTTTGCCATCACTTAATCGTCGACGGCGTTTCCTGGCGAGTGTTGCTATCGGATTTACAGCTGCTTTACAGGCAACTTGAGCGGACCAAGGAGGAGGGAAGCATCGATGTCGAAATGTTGCCGAAAACGATGTCTGTCAAAAGTTGGCTTAAGAAAGCAACTGAGTCTTTAGCCGCATCCGACCAACCCGAAATCACCCTCCCGCTTGCGGGAGGGTCGGACGCAGACCAACGCTATGCGTCGGTGCCCTCGGCCGGGGAGGGTCCGGGAACGCAGCCCTCACCGGCCCTGAGAGGCCGACTCTCCCAAGGGGAGAGTGAAAGTGACAAAGGCCAGTCCACCCTTCCCATCGATTTTCCCCATGGCGAAAACACGATGGGCTTAGCACGGTCGATCGATATTGAATTCGATAAAGCACCCACCGAACGATTGATCAGCGAAGCTCCCGCATCCTATCTCGTCAGCGTCGAAGAACTGTTGCTGACAGCGCTTTCTCGAACGATCACGCATTGGTCCGGGCTGAGTGATTTTTCAGTGCAACTCGAAAGTCATGGTCGTGATGTGATTCCCGAAGTCGATCTTTCTAGGACCGTTGGCTGGCTGACCAGTTTGTATCCGGTAACGATCGAGACTTCAGAGCGTGATGATCTAGCTGACTCCATCAAGTCAACCAAACAGGCATTGCGGGACGTACCCGGCCACGGAGCCGCTTACGGTTTCTCGCGATGGTCCATTTCAACGACAAACACCGGAGATGACAAGATTGCTTGGCCCGCGCTACCGCCAATCCGATTCAATTACCTTGGGCAAACCGATCATCTGTTCGACTCGGATGGGTTGTTTCAACCAGCAACTGAATCAACTGGCATAGCACGGCATGAAGATGATCCGCGGGATGTCGCATTTGAGATCAATGCTTTGGTCAGTCAGGGCCGTCTTAAGATCCACTGGATTTACGGAAGCCGGGTTCACAAGAAAGAAACCATCGAACGGTTGACGAGTGATTTTCGAGACGAATTGCTGCGTCTGATCGACTTTTGCACGGCTGAAGAGAACGAGCCGGCGTTGACGGAATCCGATTTCCCGTTGATGGATTTCGGCCCAGGCGAGCTCGATGACCTGATGCGGGGACTCGGGTGATGTCGAAAATCGAAAACATGTACCCGCTGTCACCAACGCAGCAGGGTTTGCTGTTTCACACGTTGCTGACGCCCGCGGCGGGAATTTACGTTCCACAAATTGTCTTGGAACTGAGCGGACAGATCGATTCAGCGATTTTGCGTCGTGCTTGGCAGGTCGTGATTGATCGTAACGCTGTGTTGCGGACGGGCTTTCAGTGGCAACAACGTGACGAGCCATTTCAGGTCGTCTATCGCGAAGCGGAACTCGTGTGGACCGAACAAAATTGGACGGATGCGCCGGTCGACGAGCACCAGCGTATGCTGGACGCGCTGCTTGCTGCGAATCGTACCCAACCTTTCGACCTTCATCGTCCACCTCTGATGCGTTTGAATTTGATCAAACGCTCCGGCGAGCATTTCACTTTGGTTTGGTGCTACCACCATCTCATTCTGGATGGGTGGTCAGCCGGTTTGGTGATGCAACAAGTCATGCAGGCCTATGGGATCTTGAAATCGAGTGGACCATCAAGTTTGACTCTCTTAAAAAGTCCGCCTCCTTACGTTGACTACATCGCTTGGCTGCAACGTCAGGATCAGCCTGCCGCAAAGGAATTCTGGACTTCGCGACTCTCTGGTAAATCATCTTCATCGCTTGCGGCACTGCACGCGACGACATCCTCGGATCAGCAAGCCGGATTTGATGAAGTCACGCTTTCGCTCAATTCGAGTGAGACGTCAGAGATCCGTGGCTTCTTGCAGGATCATGGACTGACACTCAATCATTTGCTGCAAGCCGCGTTTGGATTGCTTCTTTCTCGCTACAACCATACCCGTGAGGTAACGCTGGGGACGACCGTTTCAGGTAGGTCCAGCGGGCTGCCAGATGCGATGTCGATGATCGGGCTGTTTATCAATACGCTGCCGATTCGGCTGTCGCCAAATCCCGGCAGTACTTCCGTCGATTGGATGCACCAGATTCGCGACGAGCAATCGGCAGCCAGCGACTTCGAACATGTATCCTTGCGAGACATTCAGAACTGGGCTGGGGACGGCGGACCCATGTTCGACTGTTTGTTCGTGCTTGAAAGTTATCCGCTGCAAGTCGATCAACAGCAAAATTCAGCACTGAACCTGGATGGCATTCGATTTGACGAATGGACACACCTTCCGCTGACACTGCTGGTCCATGAAGGCGATTCATTGTCCGTGCGGGCAAAGTACCAACGGGCGAGACTGGATGGTGCAGCGGTCAAGCGGATGATTGATCAAGCAAAACGTTTGCTGACCAACTTCGTGCGTAAGCCGACGCAGCCTTTGGGCTGCTTCTCGCTGATCAGCGAGACTGATCGAACGACGGTGAGTCACTGGAACGAGACAAATCAGTGTTGGCCCGAGAGTGATCAAACGCTTGTCGACCTACTAGACCGTCACCGCGACAGTGACCATGTTGCCGTAGTGTTCGACGAAGCCTCACTCACCTTTAGCCAGCTTCATCAACGCGCCGACCGGATCGCCATTCAGCTGTTGAAAGCATCGGTCGGTGCAGACCAACCGGTGGCAGTGTTAATGCGCCGATGTCTCGATTTGCCCGTTGCATTGCTCGCAATCGTCAAGGCGGGTGCCGCGTTCATGCCGCTGGATCCGGAAATGCCCGAGTCGCGGTTGCAGAGCATTCTGCAAGACGTTCAGCCGTCAGCCATCATCACTAACAACACGCATTTATCATTTGGTATTGATGAATTACTTGCGTCTTGTGGGCAAACGAAAATAGTTGATGTAGCGCAAGCGTTTCCCTACCAAGTCCAGGAAACCGACAACATGGCAAACGCCACGATATTTCCTGCCAGCGCTGCCTACGTGATTCACACCTCGGGTTCGACCGGCAATCCAAAAGGTGTGATCAACACGCACGAAGGCATTGTCAATCGCTTGCTTTGGATGCAAGACCGGTATCACTTGAAATCCGATGATAGTGTCGCGCAAAAGACACCGGTCAGTTTTGACGTCTCTGTTTGGGAATTTTTCTGGCCCTTGATCTCCGGATCGACGATGGAGATTGCCTTGCCTGATCAACACCGTGATGCCCAGTCGTTGGTGCAGTGGGTGATCAGCCGGGCAATCACCACGATGCATTTTGTGCCACCAATGTTGGACGCATTCTTGGAAGTCGCCAACGTTGCAGACTGCACATCGCTGCGACGAGTCATTTGCAGCGGCGAAACTCTTTCAGCTAAAACGACCAACCGTTTTTTTGAGCGGCTGCCTGAATGCGAATTGCACAACCTGTACGGCCCAGCGGAGGCGGCAATTGATGTGACGTCGTGGCAGTGTAAGAAGGGTGAGATGTCCAACGTGCCGATCGGCCACCCAATCTCAAATACCCAAATCCACTTGCTCGATGACGATTACAACCAAGTCCCCATCGGCGTTGAAGGCGATCTTTACATCGCCGGCATGGGACTCGCGAGAGGTTACTTTGGGCAGCCGAGGTTGACGGCAGAGGCATTCATTCCGAATCCATTCTCAAAAGATCATTCGACACTCTATCGCACGGGAGACCGGGCGCGCTCTCGCGATGACGGTGCGATTGAGTTTCTGGGACGCAGTGACTTTCAAATCAAGATCCGCGGGCAGCGGATCGAGCTCGGCGAGATCGAAAGTGTTTTGTTGTCGCACACTGCGATTCACCAAGCGGTCGCGGTGGCCCGTGAGATTGCTGACTCGATGCAAATCGTCGCCTACGTGGTGTTGCATGACGATGCCATCCGGCACGCCAGTAATGAGGCGACAGAATTGGAAGCAACTGTCCGCAAAATGCTCGGCCCTCGTGTGGAGAAGCATCTTTCCGCTGCAATGCAACCGAGCCGTTATGTCGTTGTCGAGTCGATTCCCCTCTCGGTCAATGGAAAAATCGATCGAGAGGCATTGCCGATTCCGTCGGGCATAGCGCGCAACAAGTCAGCGCCACCGGAAACCGAAACAGAAATCTTCATCGCGGAAATCTGGAAACAGGTTCTGCAGGTTGAGACAATTGGCAAAGAAGATCATTTCTTTGAGCTTGGTGGGCATTCGCTGTCTGCCACCAGGGTCAACACGCGATTGTCACAGAAGATGGGGGCAGAGATGCCGCTGAGAAAAATATTTGAGCAACCGGTTCTGTCTGATCTTGCCCGCCATGTGGACGCGCAACAAATCGCCATGGCCACCTCGACGAACGAAGGCGACGTGCAAATCGAGATCTAGATGTAATGAGTGTGATGGCAAGTGATCAAGCGAAACGTAATCTATTCTTTTACGGCATTTTGGCGGTCACGCTAATGCCATTGCTGGGGATGCCATTGTTGGCAACGCTTGAGTTCCCCTTCAATCAATCGCTACTGATCGGCCTATTGATTTTTGCTGGGGGAGTAGGGCATGTTGCCAGCACGGCGTGCCTGTACGCGGACAAGTCCGTTCGCCAATTCATGGCACCGATCAAGTGGCGTTTTTATGCCTTGCCGGCAGCCTGTCTCATCGCGACCGGATGTGCAATTTACTTTGGTGCTTCGCTTGAAATATCGCAAGCCATCATCGCGGGTCTGTTTATGATCCACTTGGCTTGGCTGCACTTTCATTATCAACGTCAGAATTACGGTTTGGTTGCGTTCACCGCGGCGAGCACTGGAAACCGCGTCCCCAAGAGCTTTTCTAACATTCTTTTGCTTCCCGCATTGGCTGGTGTGTTGGCGATCACGCCGCCACTCGTTGGCAATGCAATGCACGACGAAGACTATCTGGCAGCAGCCCAAAACATTATGTATGTGGTTGCCTGTGTCATTTACGCCATCGGTGCTGCGTTGCTGGTGCGGCTATTGGCATCGAATCGAACGGCGTTCAGTCACCCGCGGATTGCCCTGATGACAGCGGCTGCATTCTTGTTTTTTTTGCCCGCGATCGTCATCTCTGATTCGGACTACGCGTTTTGGAGTTACGCGATGGCTCATGGTTTTCAATACTTGCCCATGGTATTTACTGTTGCCGGTGGAGCCAAACCATCATGGAAGGTGGCAATCACTTTCGTGATCAGCGTCGTGATCGGCGGCTTTGCGTTACATCGACTCGCCGGTAACCAAGCTTTGTTTCTGTCGGGCATTTTATTGACGTGGGTCCACTTCATACTGGACGCACGAATCTGGCGAATGACCAACCCCGATTCACGCAAGCTGCTGCGCGAAAGATTTGAGTTTCTGTTCGCCTGATCGGACACGCCTTGTCCGCCAGTACGCGGCTGTCAACCGCTGACGTGTCATCCTTCGCCCAACTACTGCAGTAGAGCAAGCACGTTCTGCGGGTTTTGGTTGGCAAGTGACAAGACGTTCGTGCCAGACTGCACCAATATTTGTGCCCGCGTCAAGTTTGCTGATTCCTGTGCGAAGTCGGCATCTCGGATGGATGATTCCGCTTCGGACAAGTTTGCCAGGGTCTCATTCAAACTCACCAAGTTGGACTCCAAACTGGTCGCTTGAAACGCACCCAATCGACCACGAAGACTCGTCACTTTATCGACCACCTCATCAATCACTCGAGCGGCGCCGTTGACATCATTGGTCAAACTTTTGGCCTGACCGCTGCCAAGCTCATATAGCCGACCTGACGCACCGCCCAACTGCCCCGTCGACACGCTGGCAATACCCAGACGAGCTTGCTGGTTGCTCGTCACATCAGGCCCCAATTGGAATAAGGCTCCACCACCTGTGATGCTAAAGTTGAAATTAGCGTCGCTGCCATCATCGACTGTGATACTCAAATCAAGCGAGGATGTGTTGATGGACAATGTGTTGGCTCGAGCATTGGCTTCGACACCATTCACCGTGGCTAAAATATCAACGCCGATCGCACGGGTCAGTGACAGACTCGATTCGAACGTGCCGCTGGAACCCTCAGTAATCACATCAATGTTGATCAATGCTTCAGTGCCATACGCGACTGAGGTTAGTTGCAAAGGACTGCCGGTTGAGGACAACGCGGTCACACCAATGCTGTCCGAAACGAGGTTGATTGCGGCGGCCACCTGACTCTGACTGGTTCCGGCGGCAAAGTTGAACGTTTCCGCTCCCGTCGCACCGTTCAATTGAAAGACAAGATTATCAAGTAAGACTTCACCGCCAGTGTTTCCTGTCGATAACGTCTCAGCGGGAGGAGTAAAGTTCAGCGCCCCCAAATTATTCGTTGTTGTGAACAGAGGATTACTGCTTGAATCAACGACCGCATCGATTGCCGATTTGATGGCGTCAAAATCACGGTTGGTTGCCGTTGACGCCAGCGAGTTATAGGTCACCGTTAGGACATTTTGGCCATCGTCAAACGCGGCCGTTGCGGCTGTGTTTGAACTCGCGTCGCTAAGATCGACGAAGTTAATCTGGACGTTGTTGAAGTCTGAACCCGCGTTAGCCGCGGCGACCGTAAAAGCGTCTTGTGCGGTCGCGTTGGTGGGAAGCACAGTTGGTGTCCCCGCCGCTGAGGCACCAGCGGCCGAAAAATCGGCGAGTCCATCAATCAACCCTTGGATGATGGTTGCACTCGCATCCGCAT
>JBCCJB010000138.1:0-9029 GCA_039028015.1 Planctomycetota bacterium | reverse complement strand
TGGGAACAATCGTTGGCATGTATTTCGTCCGGCGAAAGGGCCGAATTCTGTACCGCATTCAAAAAGTCCAACAGGACGCACCAAAGCTCTTCTTGCGAGAGCACTTCAAAGCTTTGACTAACAAGCAAAAAGTCCGAAACGGCGAAATCGAGCATCCAACGCCCAGCTGGAACGGAGCCGGCCAATCGATCGCTTTAGATGGCTAGTGCTTCTTCTATCTTTAAATTTAGGGTTCTGAGTCGTGGCCGGGCTTCGCCAGAAGCCGGAATTGATGATGCATTCCGTGTTCTGGGGAACGACGGCTACCCTAAAATTAAATGCGGACGAAGCACTAGGATCAACGCTGACGGATTGTCGATGCTGCCAGCGAGCAATTCGGCTTCATCGTCTCTCGGCGTTAGGCGTTCAACACCCGCAGCGGTACGCTTGAATCTCGCAGCTGACCGCATGCGTCATCGATAATGCCTTGGCGGATCCAGTCGTCCAGCGTTTGCGTTGGATCGATTTGGCAGGATTTTAAAAGGACACACTCGTCGGCCTGCCAATGATCGGCCAGATGCCACGCAATCGAATCGGTCGTGGTTGACCAATCGGCGGGCAGCACCGACGCCACACCTTGATGATAGGCAGCAGGCACATTCAGTAGGTATCGCTGTTTGGATGGACGCGGACTCTCATCGGTTCGCAGCAAGTCTTGAAATTGTTGGGTGTCCGCCGTGGTTGCGAGGTAATCAACGTCCTGGAACGCTTGGTCTTGCTGCATGCTGTCCTGCACATGGGCAAATGAGACGCTCAATAAATCGACGCAACGCCAATGCACCATCGCTGAATCCGCTGGTCTTAATCGGTCCCAGATTCGAATCGCCTCGATTAATTTGCCACCACCGACAAGCATCACCGTGATAGACGCCTGATCTGCTTGATCGAACCAACGCTGCAGGTCGGTCAGCATGGATGTGCGACCAAGCCAACTACCACCGATCTTCAGTACCCTCAAACGCATGACCACAATTCGGCAACAGCCCAAGATGGTGCGGCTCGATTTGCCTCCTGGCCAATTTGCTCGCTCAAGTGCATCACGTTGTCAAATCCATCGGGATCCACCGGTAACATGTGGTGACCATGACCACTTAGGATCAGCGTCGTCGTATCGGTCGATAGCGATTTCGTCGCGTTATCGAATTGATCAGTGATCCATGATTGCCAGCGTGTCATCGCGGCGACGATTGGCTTGATTGCGGCATCGACAATTTGCTCGCTGAGGTGAAACCAGACGGCGTCCCCGTGATCGCTACGATCGCAGCCGATCATTTTGGCGAGTCGTCGTGCCGCATCATCTCGGGTTCGGGGTCGCCCGTCGGCGGTTTCGCAGTCACCCGGCGACTCGGGGGCTCGTTTGAGCCAAATCATCGCGTCATCGATGGTCGCAAACCATTCATTCATTAATGTAACGTGGTCCGCACCGATGTTGGCGGACCCTAGTAGGGCACAAACGGGCGTGCGACGACATCCAACGTACACCAATGATTGCTCTCGCAACCGATCGAAATCAGACTTGGCGTCGGTGCCAACGGCACCACCAACTAGCGGGATCACATCGGTCGTAGTGGAGCCGATGTCGACTAACAAACCATTTGGACAGCCGTGAATGGCAATTGCGGAGGCGAGCGCGTGCCAATTGGCGGCCGCCAAGGGCTCGGGATGGTGCCGCGCTTCATCAGCATCGACGAAACGACCATCGGTCCCGTAGAAAACGACTCGGGCAACGCCAAGTCGATCAGCGGCATCGGTGACATGATTGACAATATGCCGAATACCTGCACATCGATCCTCAAAGCAGTCGGCGAGTTCGCCGGTCATCGTGACAGCCCACTCAACGGGCTCCCTTGAACGATCACTTGATTGCGATCGACTCCGACGCGACATCAAACATGACGCATCGTTGACCAATTGATCGGCTAAATCGGTGGGTCGCTGCCACATTGGGAACACCGTTTCCATCGCCGCATTGGCTTCCGGTGACGATCCCCATCGAGAGAACGACTTCAGATTCGCCCCACCAATGTCCCAGCCCACGATCCGGTTCACAAAGTGGTATCCCAGGCAAATACCTTCAGCGCATCCAGACTTCGGATGATCACCTGGGAATTCTCGACTGCCAAATAAGCCCAGCTGTCATCGGCCACTTTCATCTCATCAATCACGTCAAACGTTTCGGGATTGGCTCGAATCAGTCGCAGCGTGCCGTCGTTGGCGAGTGCCAAGATTTTGTCACCCGCTGCCACCATCGACCAGTACTTTCCCACCGGTGGACTTGTCCAGCGAATGGAACCGTCGGTGACGGACAGGCATGCGAAACGTTCGTTTTTAAGATGTAAGTAAATGGAATCATCGATGCGAATCGGTGACGACATGTAGCCTTGAGTTTTCTGTTGCCAGATTTCATTGGCGGTCCAATCTTGTTCCGCATCCTGTTGAATCGAAAACAACTGACTGCGCCCGGAATGAGCTGCCGTAAATACCGAGTCACCAATTGCCATCGGTGTCAGGATATTCATTCCGCGAAAGGCTTCGATGGGTTCCTTCCAGTACACATCGCCTGTCTCCAAATCAACGCCACACAGTTCCAGCCTGGTTTGAACCAAGAGTTGTCGCTGGCCGTTGATGGTTGCCAACGATGGACTGGAAAACGCACCACCCGACATGCCACCGGTCGCGCTCAACACCTGCCACTGAACATCACCCGTTTCTAGGTCGACCTTGGTTAACCCACCACCCAGTTGAACGTAGACCGCATCACCGTCGATCAACGGCGAACAAACCGCCCCGAAGGCTTGAAGCGGCTGGTCGAATTGGTCTGGAAAATCGATCTCCCAACGTTGATCGCCGGTTTTGGGATCGAGGCAAACCAAGTGATCTCGCATTCCCAGCACGACCAAGGCGTTATCAACACAAGCCGGCGTTGAGCGGATCCAGTCGCCATTGGCGGCGGCAAAAAAGGGAACGCTCATGTAGCCCCCCCAAGATGTTTGCCAAGCTGATTTGCCGGTTGAAAGATCGAAGGCGGTGACCCTTTCGGTTTTCTTGTCGATGGTTTCCGTCGTGAATACGAGACCATCTGAAACGACAGGTCCGCTGTAGCTGGGGCTCAGTGGAACGCTCCACCGCAACTTGAGTGTCTTGCTGAGATCATCGGGCCAATTGGCGTTGGATACGGTGCCGTCTCGATTGGGACCACGCCATTGATCCCACGTGTCGGCCCATGCGTCGGGCGCGAAGAGGCTGAGCCAAAAGCACATTGCGATGACATGTCGCGTTGATAAGAGCATCTTGAGCCTGCGAGGTAATTGGAGGATTATGCGTGGGGCCGTCGGTACTGTTTCGAGTGGCCAACCGCTTTCTCGGTGGACCTGTTATGCAATCGGAAATCCCACCGCTTCTTCGATTGGGCCGTCACATTTCTGTGCTGCCTGTCATTCACGGCAGTGGTCAATTTGCTCATTTGACCAGCCGATTCATGTTAGAGCATGAGTTTGATGCCCTGGCAGTTCCGCTGCCACCCTCGTTTGCTGAGCCGGTCGAGGCAGCCGTTCTCGATTTGCCGCGGCCATCGATTGTGATGCAGCCGCCGAATCATCCGTTTCAAACGCCCTTTCAACCGCCAACCGATTACGATCCGACCTATTTCCAGGGCTTGGATGAATCCGCGGTCGATGATGACGACGAAATCGAACCTCCGACTAGCTATGTCCCGGTTGATCCTTGCCAGAGCGTGATTGCCGCGATCCGCGCCGCTTTGGGAGAACATATTCCGCGTTACTACATTGATCTTGAAACGCCGAGTTTTGAACCGTTTTCGACGGTGATGCCCGACCCGTATGCCGTTCGGCACGTGGCCATCGAGAAATTTGCCGCGGCGGTCTTGCCGAATATCCCGCGACCGTCGCAACCGCAAACGTTGGCTCGAATTACCTTCATGGCAGCACAGCTACAAAGCTTGTCACGTCGGCACAAACGGATCCTGTTGGTGACCAGCGTATTGCATTGGCCGTGGATTCGAGAAGCCGATCGACTCTTGCAATCTGATCAAGCGGCAACGCCACGACAGCTGAATTCGGATGACGTTCCCGCTGCGGTGCGATACGACATTGAGCCTAAAACGCTCTTGTTTTTATTTGGCGAGTTGCCGTTCATCACGCGACTCTATGAAAGATCGCGTGCGGAGCTCGAAGATGACGCCAACTTACAGATCGATGGCGTGAAAGAGCTTTTGATGGCGGCGCGTGATCAATACCGATCTGATCTTGGGCATCGAGCCCGCCGTGTGACGCCGTTGTTGTTGTCGAAATGTCTTCAGTACATTCGCAATCTGTCGCTCATTCAGCGACGCATGACGCCGGACATGATTACGATCGTCACCGCCACCAAGCAAATTCTGGGCGATCCTTTCGCACGTCATGTGGCCGAAATGGCCAATCGTTATGGCGTGTCAGACAACGACGAGTCGGATGATCCGTTGGGAAACCAGGTTAAGCTTGGCATGGATCAGGCAAGATTGCCCAACGGTGATACCGTCGCGACGGTCAATCGACTTCCGGGGCCGCCGGTGACCTGGCGAACGCTGGAGCTTCAAAAAAAACCGTCAACGGACCAGCGACAACGTTGGCAGTACCAGTGGAATCCTTATTCCCAGTGCAGCTATCCGCCAGAGGATGAACGCATCGAATTGCTGCGAACCCGCGTGTGCCAACGGGCTCAAGCCATACTGGGTCAGGATCTCGCACGAACTGAGAAGTTCACGACCAGCGTTAAGGATGGCATCGACATCCGAGATACGCTGCGACATTGGTACGAAAAATCGATCTATGTCAAAGTCTTGCCGCCATCACGGGGCAAGTTGGATGCCTGCTTGATGCTCTTTGATAGTCCGGCGGATCCTCGCGAGTACCCATGGCGAACCACATGGTTTGCCGAACACGAGTGGGAATCGACACTCGCATTCTTTGCCAGCGACTTCCGATCGGAAATGGTGGGGCCCGGTATCGGCGTGAGCGTCTATGGCGGCGCGATGTTTCTATATCCTCCTGCGCCGATTAAAGACATTTGGTTGGACCAGAGATTGGACTTTGCCGAAACGCTCGAAGAACGTTTGATCGCTGCGGCTTGCATGCATTCGCAGTCGCGGCAGATCGCTTTGTTGAGTCATCTTCCGCCCGGGGCGGGCTGGCGACGGCTGGCATCACGGTTCAAGAAGCAACTCGTGCACGTGCCAACCACATCGTTTAGCGATGAGGAAGTGCAGCGACTCCGATTGGTGCACGTACTCAATGGCAGCGAAGTCCGCAGCTATGCCGCCGACTTTATTCGTCGCGTTTGATGACGGGCATCGGTTCGTAAACAACCTCAGGCGAGTTCAGTTTCCAATTGATCAATGATCCTCTCGGCAATGGCCAAACACGCTGTTGCTGCGGGGCTGGGCGCATTGATCACATGAACCATGTGAGGCGTCGTTGCGAACAAAAAATCGTCGACCAGTTCACCGTTGCTTCGGACCGCCTGAGCTCGCACACCAGAGGGTGATGGAATCAGATCATCGGCCTTGATGCCGGGAACCAATCGCCGCAGCGCCCGAGTGAACTCGGTTTTCCGAAGCGAACGATTCATCTCCGACAGCCCCATTCGCCAATGTTTCGCGGCCATCCGACGAAAGCCAGCAAACGCCAACGTTTTGCCGAGTTCGGCAAATTGGATGTCGCTCCACTGATAACCTTCGCGTGACAAGGCCAGCACTGCGTTGGGACCGCAGTGAACCGTCCCATCAACACCGCGTGTGAAGTGCACGCCCAAAAACGGGAATTTGGGATCGGGAACCGGGTAGATGAGGTGCTGACAGCGATCTGCCGCGGAAGCTCGCAAGCGATAGTACTCTCCGCGAAACGGAATCGTTGCCACATCGGGACAGGTCACACCCGTGTTCGATGAAGCCAGCGTCATCATTTGATCAGCGCGGAGGCCGGCGCAGGCGACCACCCGCCGCGACCGTAGTTGCTCATCGTGATTGTTGACGAGGATGACATTGCGATCTTCGGTCCGGATGTCTTTGACCTCAAAGTCCGTTCGCACGGAACCGCCAGCGTCTTCAATCTCTTGCCGCAATGCGGCCGCCATCTGCCGATAATCGACCACGCCCGTTTCGGGAACTTCGATTGCGGCGATACCGGCGGCGTGCGGTTCGCGAGCACGCAATTGATCGGTATCGATCCTTCGATGCTCCACTCCGTTGGCCTCACCCCGTGCTTGAATGTTCTGGAGGGAGGCTAGCTCCGAGGCTGATGTGGCGACGATCACTTTTCCGCATCGACGCCATGGCACACCGTGTTGGCTGCAAAATGCTTCGAGCATCGCTTTACCGCGGCGACACAGCAGAGCCTTGTCGCTGCCGGGCTGGTAATAAATCCCCGAATGAATGACTCCGGAGTTTCGACCGCTTTGGTGACTCGCGATCTGAGGTTCTTTTTCAACCACAACCACGCGTGGACGCGCGGACAACACGGTGGTTTGGTTTGTGGTTTGCCGCAAAAACTCCCGTGCTGTGGCCAGACCCACCAATCCGGCCCCAATGATCGTTAAATCTGCCACTGAGTTCGCCATTCGAACACTCTCAACCAGGTCTTCCTGACAACCAACGCTCAATTTGAAGGCTACGTTTTCCCATCGATTGAGGGGCATGTGCGGCAGCGAGGTGCGTCAAACCCCCTGCGTGTTCGCAACCGCAGTTCACTAATCACTTTGACTGGGGCGTGTTATGAGTCAAGTTGATCCGAAAAATGACGTATGTTTCGTAAGTGGATTATCCAATACTTCGGAACATGAGTCGGTGCCGATTTCCTCGCAAACTGATAAAAAGCAAACGCCGGTCGACGACCAATGCGTCTATTTAAGCGTCGACCAATTGAAGGTCGGCGTCGCCTGCAGTCATGCGCTATATGACGAGCAAGATCAATTGTTGTTGGGTGCGGGGACACGCATTACCAGCGAACTGATTCAGGGCCTAAAAGACAGAAACATTCGGGAATTAGCTGTCTCGCCCGCCGATGCACGTTTGATGGAATCGGGTGGGCCTTCGGGTAAGCGATCAAGACCGGCGCCCCGACGCACGTCGCACGCGTCGCGTAATAGCGGTGATATCGCGTCGGCGTGGCGAAAGGGAGTGCCGCTGAAGTCCGCTTTGGTTAATCGGCACGACGAACCACTTGATGAAGGCCGCCGCGAGAAGCTGCACGAGCACGTCCAGGTGGCTCACGAACGAATCGAATCGCTTCGCGATAATTTGATTCAGGAGAAAATGCGAACCATCGAAGCGATGCAGGATCTTTCGTCGGCCTTCGCCATGGCGATGGTTGACGATCATGATCAAACGGTGGGCGAGCTTGTGCGTCCCGCACAGCAATTCTCGCTGATCGACCGAAGCGTCAGGCTGGCTGTCTTGGGTATGGCGGTGGCCACCGAACTCGAATTAGACGGTCCCAACGTCTTGGAAGTGGGAACGGCCGGTTTGTTGCATGATATCGGTCTTTTCAAGATGGCCCCCGAGTTCAGCGATCCCGGGCGTGAGCGACTGACCAATGAGCAAATGTGGGAATATCGCAAGCATCCGCTGGTGTCTTCGGCCGCTCTCAAAGATGTTTCCGATGTCCCCAATAGCGTGCTGATCTCGATTGAGCAGGTTCATGAACAATTTGATGGATCGGGGTATCCGTTCGCGATGGATGGTAAGCGTGCTCATGTGTACGCACGCATCTTGAATGTGTGCGATACGTACCTGCAATTGACCATTGGAACCAAGTTTCGCAAACCATTGGTGCCGCATGACGCGCTTGGATTGATTTTGCACCAAGCCCGATTCGGTTTGTTCGATCCAAAAGTCGTGCACGCATTCTTGCGCACCGAATCGTTATTCCCGCTTGGCAGCCGCGTCGAGCTTAGCACCGGACAGGTTGCCGACGTGATCCGGCGACCCCTGCATGGTTATGCGACACCGGTTGTCCAAGAAGTCGGTGGCGATCGCATCTCAATGGAGAATCAATCGATTCAGATTGTTCGTCCAGTCTGTGACGATGAAAGCGGTCAGATGCGATTGACGGTTGAGGAAATGCAAACCTTGCGATGGAACCCGGCCGACGAGCTGATCATTGACGATCAGTCCTAGCGAGATTGCCTTCGGTTCGGTCTCGAAAGTCCAACGGCGTTTGTCCGGCAATTCGTTTGAAAACCCGATAGAACGTCGATAACTCGGCAAATCCTGATTGGAAAGCGATCGACGTGACGTCTGATTCTGTCTCGTCGAGGAGGCGTTTTGCGTGCGTGATTCGCAAACCCTGCACGTACTGAAGCCATGTTTTGCCGGTGCGGTCCTTAAACCGCTGGGTGAATTTTCGACGCGAGAAACCACAGGCAGCCGATGCCGCATCGAGGGTGACGTTGTCAAAGAAATGTTTGTCAAGCCAACTGACGTACTCTGTGACTTCGTCGGTTTCCGCGATCGAGTTGTTTGATCCGGCGGTAGTGTTTTCTGCTGGGCGGCGCGGCTGGTTCAATTCAATCAGCGAAGCAAAAACATCAATGGCTGACGCGACAGTTGCTAGCTTTGGTCCCGGTTCCGGTTGTGCCGCGAGGTAGAGCAGGCGTCGCAGACGGTTTTCGATGTCAAGCAGCAGTACCTGTTGCGGCGGAATCATGCCGATCGGCAACAGCGTATCCATCCCAGCACAGGCTGAGATTTTCGTTGGATCGATTGCCAGCCCATAGAGTGAGAGCGGGCAAAGGTGATCGTCTTCGATTGTGTGGGCGGCGTGAGATGGAACGATCACGCACTGTCCCGGCGAGCAGATGATTGTTTGGTGATGTTGCGAAACGTCGATCCGGATGCGACCACGTCCCGTTCGAAAATAGAGCAGCTCGGGGTAGTGATGGCGGCTTGCCGGCATGGCGAAGATCGAATCGTGGTAGCTTTCAAAGACGCGCACGCC
>JBCCJB010000137.1:0-9169 GCA_039028015.1 Planctomycetota bacterium | reverse complement strand
GTGACTTTGATGCTGCGAAAACACGCATAGGAAAGCCCGATGCCAAGTACGATGCAGTAGCCAACCAGTCGTACCAACGTCACGGTGCCTTCTTCATCGATCGCAATGTTGTCGACCGGTGGACCGCCCATTCGCAGCGGCGGCAGTCCGCCCACCGATACGGGAGGTGGATCGTCAAATGGTGGTGGTGCCATCGACGGTGGCGATGGCGGATGCACGCCACACTGCGATGCTAGTTCCAGCAATCGGCCTCGTGGCATTCCCATCGTCCCGCGACCGATGGCGTATGACAGATTGTCTTTCGCAATGTCGGTCAACGTGATCAGCAGGCACGTCAACCGTGGCGGCGTAGGAACGCTCAAGCGATCCAGCACGGCGTACCATGCTTGGGTTCGTGTTGCCAAAGGTGATGACGCGATTTGATTTCGGATCGAATCAGATGTGGGCGATTCGAGCGGTTTGAAATTGGCTTGGGAAAATTCCGCCATTGCCTCTTCGACCAACACTTCCCAACCCGGTGGCAGATCCTCTTCAGCCTCAGTGGCTTCGAAGACGTCAGCGAATGCGTTGGTCGACCAATCAAACTCAGGCGGGATCGCGGGCGCGAAAAGCGTGCCGGTCAGTTGATCCAATGCCCGACGTCGGGCGACTTTGGGTCGGGCCGCATCATCAGTCAGGTCGATCGGCCAGAGTGGACCGCCTTCGGCTGCCAATGATTCCGCGATCGCGGCACCCGTTTGCACCGTTTCAAACAACGGAGCGCACAGGAGCGACGGGTCGTTATAAAACGGATTGACTTTCTGAGTCGTTGATGGCTTTCCGAATGCTGTGACCAACTGGCCCGACAGCTCGAATGTCCCCAAGGCACGCTGAATCGTTCGGATCAGCCCGGCGGGTCCGTTGAGAGGTTCATCCCAGCGATAAAGCCTGCCATCGGGCGTCAGGTAGTACCACGTGCCATCATCACCGACGAGCCACTTTTCTTTCTCTCCACCCCAATTGGTGAGGTTCTGACCGGGCTGTAGCAGACCGAGTTCGTCGCCAAGCGATCGCGCCCGCAATCGAGTGCGCCGCTGGTCTAACGTCCAATTGGGATCGTTGAGTTCCTTTCGATACTGCGCTGATTCGTGAAGGAGCTTGGTTTCCAACAAACGCAGCCGTTGATCATCTTCGGTGCATCCCGGCCACGTCGCCAGCACGAAGCTTTCACCGGCAAAGTGATCGGCAAACCAATCCAGTTCAGCCGTTTCAGGAAAATCGGCGGGCAGCCAATCTTTGACATCGTTTTCCTTGTTATTCAGCCCCACGCGAGCGCCGCGAAACGCAGACGGAAGAATGAAAAAGAAAACCATCAGCACCAACATGGCGATGCTGAGACCAAACGGCGTGGTGCGAGCCAACCAGGAATGCGATGCCGCCGTGTCGGATGGTTCCGGACTCGAAGCGGTGTTGTTAGTTGGCTCGTGCGAGGTCATAGGCAGATTGAAAGAGACGAGACGGCATCGCCCCGCAGGAGAGCACGCATGAGAAATGGCACCGCATTCATTATGATTCGATCGATTAGCTGGAGAGCGACACTTTGGATCCGCCGCACGACGCTAGCGGCCTGAAGGTTTATTCATCTTGCGACGACCTATTGTTTAACCGGTAGCCGGAGGCGACGCATATCGGCATCTAGGTCGCCTCCGGCTACCCGTTAAACGATTTAATCGACAGGCCACTAGCCGCGGTATCACGGGCTCAACCGTGACTGACGCCAAATCGGCTCATACACTCGGTAACGCGGTTTCCCATCCAAAGTATCGCTGGCCAGCTAGGACGCCGTGACCAAACCGAGACGCACGATATCGTCACTCGCAGTGCCAGTCCACATCAATGACCAGTGGCCGGCAGGTGGCCCGCAAAGCAAGCGATCCGCTTAGACCCGGGAGGACTCGCAAAGAGTCGCGCGGGACCGCTGGCAAACCTTCGAGCCTGTTAGCGTTGGATGAGCGTTTGCGTCGGCGAAGGCCGCATCGGTACGTGGGTGATCAGACAGGCTTCAATGAGTATTATTTGGACTCGCTAAGCGTTTTCAACGCTCTTCCCGTTTTGTCCGCCGAATTCAGTCGCCCGAACCTTATGTCTCAATCACTGCAGTCGCTCATCCAGGCCGGCACCAAACTTTATCTGGACTCCGTTGAACCCTCCGAAGTCGATCAAAACTTGGCGTGGGGTGCCGTTGGTGCGACGAGCAATCCAGCGATTATCTCGTCGATCGTGAAAGCGGGTGGCCTCGACGTGGCAATCGAAACCCTGATGTCCGACAACGCTTCCGCATCGAATGATGAGATTGCGTGGGCGGTCACCGACCAGTTGGTGTCCGATGCCGAGCAGAAATTCCTCTCGATCCACAGCGAGTCGGCGGGTAACGCGGGATGGGTGAGTTTTGAACTCGACCCATTGCTCGAAGAGCCGACTGACTCGTTTGACGAAGCCGCTTCGACAAAACAGTACATCGAATTGGGAAAGAAATGGGCGGCCGGCCACCCCAATCGGATGATCAAAGTCCCTGCGACTCCGGCGGGATTGGCGGCACTGGAATCGCTGGCAGCGGCGGGTGTGACGCTCAACGTGACCCTGATCTTCACCGCGGACCAGTATCACGCCGCACGGGAAGCCATTTGGAAGGGTGCCCAGGCGGCCGACGCATCCGGAGTCCGTTCACTTGATGAGTTCAAAAGCGTCTACAGCATTTTCATCTCACGTATTGATGTGTATACCGACGACAAAGTGAGCGAGCTTTCCGAGCAGGCTCAGGGACAAGTTGGGATCCTCAACGCGAAGCGAATCTGGGCCGACAACAAATCGTTCTGGTCCGATAAACAATTAAAACTCGAACAGGAACTCATCTTCGCCAGCACGGGGACGAAAGATCCGGCCGAAAAGCCATGGAAATATGTCGAAGCACTCGCCGGCAGCGACATCCAAACCAATCCCCCCGGCACCAATCAAGCGGTTGCTGATTCGGGGCTGACCTTCCTGCGCCGTGTTGATGAAATGCCATCACAGGAGATCCAGGATGAAATTGACGCTAAGGTCGATATCGCCGCGATGCATGAGTTCTTGATGGCAGAGGGTGTCGATAAATTCGTCAAACCTCAAAAAGCGTTGCTGGAAATCATTTCCGAGAAGCGAGCGGAGCTGTCGCCGACGTAATCGCATTGACTCGTTTTGACGTTACGGAGGACTTTAACGATCGCGTCAGCCGGTCACGTCATGACGGAAAGTGCTCAGGTGTGTGTCGCCCGATGACGATCCACCTGGTAGGGATTCGGTAGGTCTTTGGTCGGTCCCTGTTGTTCAATCGCTTCTGCTCACGGATGCACGCGCTCATGGTGATCTCCAGCTTTCGTCGCCGTTGGTTTGCGGCCACGCTTATTCTGACGGTTTGCGGCGTTGCGTTGACCGATTCGGCTGCCCAAGCCGATTGGGCGCGTTTTTGGACCGTAATGCACAAGGGCTATCATCGCAACGTGGCGTGGCCTGACCCGTTCAATGAAGCCGATGCGATCCAGACCGTCGCACCGTTTGAGGTGATGAAGCGAAACGGCTGGCGTGCACACAATACGATTGGCCATGCCTTGTTTCGGCAAGGTGATGGGGCGTTGCTTGCCTCTGGTCAAAACCGAGTCCGCTGGATTGCAACGCAAGCACCGATTTCACATCGCGAAATTCACGTGATGCAGGGCGCAACAGCGGAAGAGACGCAGGCCCGCATGAAATCGGTACGCGACGCCGTCGCATCGCTCCAACCCAATGGGCCGGCGCCGCAAGTCTTCGTGACCGCAATCGAGGCTCCTTCCGTTCCTGGTGCGATCATCACAAAGATCAGTCGGGATCGATTGGAAGCACTTCCGGCACCAAAGCTGCCTGACACAAGCGCCGCTGGCACCGAGGGTGCGACCCAGGCCAGTGGCGGTTGATCGCCCGCGGGCATAGCGCTGTGTAGGTACGACGGAACTCCAAGCACGTCGTACCCGGAAACCGAAGTGCAGCAAGGCATTAAGTCTGCGTCGCCGGATGAACGTACGGCGAACGATACGGACGCTTCAATTTTGCCGTTGCTTCGGGATCACCCACGATCGTGTGTGTGGCCGGATCAAATTCAAGCGTGCGACCGAGGTCCATGGCTAGATTCGTCATGAAGCACGACGCACTGCTGATGTGACCTTGTTCGATATCAGCAATCGGTTTGGTGCGATTGTCAACGGCGTCTAAAAAGTCCCGCATATGACCTCGGATTGCGGAGGCCACATGCCACTCCAGCCGCCATTGCTTTTTGTCGGTCGCATCGGTGGGATACTTGTCACTCTCAATCAGCGGCTCGCCTGTGATCTTGGTACCGCCACCACGCGGAATGAACTCGAACTTCTGAACGCTGAGCTTGAGCGTTCCTTTGGAGCCATAAATGATGGCGGCCCAGGGAAACTCTTTGTCTGGAGCATCACCCCAACTCCGATGCGTCCAAACGACATCCAATCCATCAAAGTCGAACGTGGCCGTTTGGGTGTCGGTGATGTTGGCGATGGAGTCTTTTTGCACCAGAATCCCACCGGCACTTGAGATCCGTTTGGGCCAACCCAGATTGAGTTGCCACCGAACCAGATCGAGCATGTGCACACACATGTCACCCACGATACCGTTGCCAAACTCCATGAACGCCCGCCACGATCTCGGGTGCACAAGCTCGTTGTACGGAATCATGGGCGCCGGCCCGACCCAGGCTTCATAGTCCAAGTAAGGTGGTGGATCTGTCGGCGGTGGGTTCTTATTGGCACGCATGTGGTAATAACAGCACACTTCGGCGTGAGCGATCTCACCCAGTAAGCCTTCGTCGACAACCTTTCGTTTGGCATCGATCAAATGAGGTGTGCTTCGTCGTTGTGTGCCGACTTGAACCACACGACCGGTCGCGCGTGCCGCATCGAGCATTGCTTTTGATTCGAGCGTATCAACGCCGGTTGGCTTTTGGACGTACACATCCGCACCCGCCTTCACGGCGGCAATCATGGGTAGGGCATGCCAATGATCGGGCGTGTCAATCAATACGAGATCAAGATTCTTTTCAGCCAGCAGTGTTTCATAATTTGAAAACGTTCGAGGTCGTTTTCCTGATGCTTGGCGTGATTCGATTAAGTCCGCGCATTCGTCGAGCATGCGTGAATCGACATCGCACAAGGAAACCACTTCGACGGGTTCCACGTTCATCAGTTGCAATAAATCGCATTTGCCATACCAGCCGCATCCGATGAGCCCAACCCGGCGGGGTTTGGAATCCGCAGGCGTTGCAAAGGCGTTCGAATGCAAAGTCGCAGCGGTGGCAGCGGCGGACCCAGCTGCCAAAAAAGAACGTCGATCCATGAGAAGGTCACAAAAGGGGGTTACGAGTTTGCGAGATCACCTCGCAACGTAGGCCCCGATTATACGCCACCGGAGTCATCAACGGTGGTGACCGATTCGGCGCCGGTGACGCCGATCTGAATCGGTGGTTCGGGTGGCATCTCATTGGCCGCTAATTGTGTTGGTACTGCCAAACTCGCCGTTTCCCGCTCAGAATTAATCCGAAGCAGTGCATCACGATCGCTTACCGGTGATAACCGATCGTCAAACAGCACCGTGTCATCGCCAGCACCCAAATCAATGAACAAAACATCGAGCAAAGTGCTGTCGATCGCGATCGGACTGGCATTGTTGATTTGAATCGTGGCCAATCCGTACTGTCGCATTACACGCACCAGATCGTCGCCATCA
Source organism: Planctomycetota bacterium (assembly GCA_039028015.1). Taxonomy (GTDB): domain Bacteria; phylum Planctomycetota; class Planctomycetia; order Pirellulales; family Pirellulaceae; genus Rhodopirellula. The sequence continues at coordinate 3,376 of JBCCJB010000137.1, read as the reverse complement.
GACCCGCGGATACGTCCACACTGGAGTTCCGATTCGTCGCAAAACTCGATGCGAGGATCCGTCGATGTGAGAAACATTCGCTTGGTCACATTGATCAGGCGTTCGGCAAAGTCGTAGTTTGTTCCTTGATCACCCTCGTCCAAAACGATCGAGCCAATTTCATCGACTGAGACAACGTTGCCTTCGTCGCGTTGCATGTTGCCTGTGTCGGTCACTTGTCCTGGGTCGGCACCGACACTGGTAAATCCTTGGGGTTGGACTTGACGCAGCGTGTACTCGCCCGGCTCCAGTCCATCAAATTGATATCTCCCATCGGCATCGGTCAGAGCGGTCGCGATAAGGCCGCCGTCACGGAAAAGCTCAATCGTCACCGAGGGCAAACCAAACTCATTGTTCTCAAATTGGAGGTTGTTGTTGCTATCAATGAAAACGTTTCCCGACAGCGACGCGGGTAGCACATCCACATCGTCAACGGCGATCATGCGCCTTACCGCGTTGGTAAGCACTTGTGGTGGCAATGTTGAGGTATCGAATTGGTCCAAGCCTACCACGTTGTCAATGACAGCCGTGTCTGCCAGTGAAGCCGATCCATCCAGTCGAATGGTAAACCTCGTCAACGGGTCAGCTTGAAGGGCTCGCATGCGAAACGCGCTGAAGACATTGGGCTCCAGGTCATCAAAAGTCGATGCCGAATCAGAAATGGCATCGCGTCCCACGACCGAAGCGGTCGGGTCAGACGCACTTTGCAAACCAAAGCCCGCCAGTCGCTCGAGCTGAAATTGCGAACGAATGGCTTCATCGGTCAGATTCGCAAACATGTCGGTCAGCGGAGCGACGTTGGGATTGAATGCGTTGAGCGATCGATTCAAATCGAATCGACCCGTGATCAGCAAGCTATCCGGTGAAATCGATAAGGGACCCATCGCATTGCCAATCTCGTCCAGCGATGGCGCTACAAGTTCCAAATCATCGCTATCCCACGCGACATTGAGCGGCAAAGCACTGATTCCGGCGGGATCACCATCGCCCGGTCCTCGCAGATCAGTCGCAACAATGGCTACCCAGAACGTTTGGCCCACTTCCAGTGGGTCAGAAATGATCGCCGCCGGCTGCGGCTCGCTGGCTGATGGGTTGTCCTCGATCAGAACGATTCCAAGGCCGAGATCAGCTAGCAGACGACGACTTTCTAAGCATTCGGGACGTAGGCGTCTACCGAGACGATGGGGCATGAAGCAGTCCGAGATGCGTTTCGCTGGCGAACGATCGACGATTGTTCACGTCGAGTTGTCCGACGCGTTTCACCTCAAGATTAATTCGCGGAGCACCACATTGCGAATTTGCGATTGGCTGAAACGGCTCGGGCTCAGTCGATGGTCATGCATCATCAAATGGAAGCCATCGGATTCGCTTCAAGAAATCGATCGACTTCGCCATCGTATCACGGTGATCCTGGCTGTCGCGGCCGGCTTTGTAATTGAAGAACCCGTGAGTTCGACCATCGTACAAATGCAATTCGCTGATGAGACCTAGGTCGCGGCTCTCGTCGCGAAAGGCTTCGGCCGTTGACACGGGAATCAGCGCGTCATTGGTGCCTAAGAACACGATCGCCGGCGGATCATCGGCGGAAAGGTTATGTCGCGGCGAGTACTGTTGATATTGGTCCCCGACCCGTTTTGTTCCCCAGCCATCGGGCCCGTTGTCGTAAACCGGATTGAACAACAACAGGGCTGACGGTTTGCGTGAGATTCCGTCGACGGGTTCGTCATCCATCATGCCCAAAAACGAAGCGAGGTGGCCGCCCGCTGAACCTCCGCCCGCCGCTAGCCGTTCTGGATCGACGCCGAATTGATCGGCGGATTTGCGTACATAACGAAATGCGTCTGATGCATCTTCGATGCAGGTATCGGGTGGTAAGCGATTGGATTTGTCGAGCAAGCGATACTGCACTCGAAAGCAAACGCATCCGAGCTCGGCAAAACGCTGACTGTGCTCGGCGAATTGTCCGGGTTTCCCGCCAACCCAACCACCGCCATGAAAAAAGACGATGCCCGGTCGTTGATCCATTGCCTTCCAGCCAGCTGGCTTCGTGACGTCGATCCGTAATTCGACCTCTGTATCAATCTCCACCGTCGGGATCGTCTTGTAGATGAGCGATTCCTCACGAATGCCTTGATCGGTTGGCGATTTCGATTCGTGACGGCCGCCCCCCGCGTCATCACCATTGGCCACTGAAACGGCAACGCAAATGACAAATGGAAGCGTCAAACGAGTGATCTGACTCAGGAAGTGGAGGCAATGATCTCGGGGTGTCATGAGGCTGCTCGTGGTGCGCTTGGTGGTTTTCGAACGGGTGATCGTCGTTTGCATATCGGGTTCGAATGTAAGGCTCAAACCTTGGACTCGAATGTCGGGTAGGTCGATGCCTGACGATCGTGGTTATAAACTGTCGGCTTAGCAAGCTGTTGACCCGCGGGTCCATCACTTCATTGCCCACGAACTCGAACTCCCAGCAACCAAACCGGCGTGTCTGAAACCTCACCCAACGCAACGACCATTGTTCCGGAATTCCTGTCCCGATTGAGCAACAATCCGGAATCTCGTTTGGCAGCCATCGTCGCGTACTTTCGGCAAAACCGCATGCCGGTGGAGCTTTTTGAAGCACTCAAAATGCAATCGCGGCTGCGACTTGGTATGCCAATGGTGCCGGATCCCGATGAAATCAATCGCACGGGAACCGGTAATGACGCGACGCGGGAACGAGAACTCGAAGACGGTTTGCTCGACGCCTGTCGACAGAGCGGTGCGATGATGATTCAGGATGGCCGCATCATGGAGGGCTGGATGTACCTGCGGCCGACCGGTGATCTCGAGTTAACGAAGCGATTGCTCGAAAGCATCGAAATCACAGAGGAAAACTACGACGACATGGTGCAGGTGCTGCTGCATGAAGGCGTCGACCTGGCTCGCGGCTATCGGGCGGTGCTCGAGCATCAGGGCACCTGCAATAGCATCACCCTATTTGATCAAGCCATTGCAATGCGGCCGCGTCATGATCGGGTGGCTGCCGCGACGGAGTTGTTGCATCACTTTTATGACGAGCTTTGGTCGTTGGTCCAAGATGATTTTCGTTCGCGCGGCCCCAAGCATCTCAGTGGTGATGCCGGTCACTCGGACAGCATTGAAGCGGAACTGGCAGGATCGGATTTGGGGAAGCTCATCTGTCGTCACGCTTGGATCCTTGGCAGCGGCGGTTATCACCTCGACACAACGCATTTGTCGTCGACGGTTCGTCAAGCAACCGTGCTTGAAAAACGTTCCGATTTGGATCTGGCGGTGCAGCTTTGCGAGTACGGCAAACGGCTGCCCGCTGACTTTC
>JBCCJB010000136.1:0-9275 GCA_039028015.1 Planctomycetota bacterium | reverse complement strand
GAATGCCGTGACAAACGGCATGACCGATCAGTCAAATTTAGTCGGCAAAAACGATCGGGGCAATCAAACCCGCCGCGATGCATCACGAAATTCGCCGGTTCTGGCGACCAATGAGCAAAATCGGCACGACCCTGACGGGCTCTCGGGGCCGATTGGGGAGGTCATTTCGGTGGTGATCGATCGCACCCGTGACATGGTTGGACCATAGGTGTCCGGGCGCCGGCCAAGAATGCGATCAAGCGAGTCGGAATCCAGTTGTCGCGACTCGCAAGGATTCGTTTTCGCTCGGGACAGATTTGATGACTCAACTCTCATTATTTGAAACGGCTGGCATTGATCAAAGCGCGATCCGCATCGACCAGAGTCGTTGTGACGATTTGTTGAAGTTGGCTGAATTGGTCAGACAGGGTCGAGATCGCATTCGCAAATCGTTACCCGCCACGGCACCGGCAGCATGCATCGGTGATTTGGCTCAATCGGTGCTGCGGCGTCATGACTTGGTCGCACAGCGACGGCTGCGGACCCAGCACGAGCGGTTCGCGAATGCTTACGACAGCCAAACCGCGGGCTGAGCCCATTTGGCGTGGGAAAGCTGCGTTGCGGACTTATCCATCAGGATTGGAATGAGGCTGATCCAGCACGGTGGCCTCATTGCCGGGGTCGTTGTCGGCTTTTTTGCTTCGGCGAAGTGGCGACGTCGATGTGCTTTTGGACGACGCGTTTTGGGTGGATGGCGTTTCGGCGGGCGACTTGGTTTTGCTGGTCGAATCTGCTTTGGCGGTGGCTTGTTTCGCTTTGGCCTTGGCCTCCGCTCGTTTTTGACGATGCCGCAGCCGGACAGCCGTGACCAAACAGCCAACCACAAAGCTGACTGCGGCGGTGGCCAATAACAACAGCGTCAGCGGGTATTGGCCTCGGAAAAACAACAACTTCAGAGGCACCTCGTCTTGGTTCTGGAATGCCACCACCAGCACAACACACAACCCCGTCAGGATCACAAACCAACGAAGTTTTTGAAGCATGGCGACGGAGTGAACAAAACAAAAGAGACGCGAAACGAGCTCAAAACGGACAACGGTGAGGCTGTTGTCATGTTATTTCAACTTTGGGATTTCACCTCCCCAAACTGGAGATCGCGGCGACAGCTTGGCCAGAACCACCCGGGACGGTCAGGTTGTTCGGCTCGATCGGGTTATTTGCTAGCAAAAAACTTTGCTAGCATAGGAATGCTGATTGTTGGTGGACACTTTGGTCGTTTGGGTCGACCGCAATGGTGTTTTCGCTGGATCAATGACCGCCTTTGGGCCGCTGTGTGATGCCGCAACAACAAACCTTTGCTTTTCTCGATGAGCCATCGCCGCGGGTCGCGCACCACGCCGTGCCTTTGCCAACGCGGCCCTCGTCTTTGTCGTCATCCTTGTCTTCATCGCCATCGGCGCTGTCGACGACCACAACAACGCCGTCGCCAAAGCGTGAGGCTTTTTTTTCAACTGGTTGTGAAGCGCTTGATCAGTGGCTTCCCGGTGGGGGACTGCAGCGTGGCAAGCTCTGTCAGTGGGTAAGCATGACTGGGCGGTTGAACACTGAGCCGACGGCGACAACCGCGGGCCCTTCAGCACCACTCGAACCAAGCACGCGGCCGGCGGCTAGCGCCTACCGCTCTTTGGAACAGAGTGCCCTGCCGGAGGCTAGCGCCTACCGCTCACCGAAAAACGAGTTTTTATCAACCCGCAACACGACTCGCGGGGGCCACCCATTTAATGCGAGTCATGCTGGACCGTGTCGTTCAGCACTTGGTACCGGTGCTGGTTCATTAGCCATGGCTGCGGCGGCGTCGGCGATGCAGCATCATCGTGGACCTCTGTTGATTATCGACCCCGTGGGTGACTTTCACGCTGCTGCTGCGATCGCCTGGGGCATTGCTGCGAATCGCATGGTGTGGGTTCGACCGACGTGTCGTCGTGATGCGGTGTGGTCGATTGATCAAGCGTTGCGATGCCGATCGGTTGCGGCGGTCGTTGCCATGTTGCCTTGGGATTTTAACGATCGTGATGCCAGGCGATGGCAGTTATCAGCTGAATCGGGAAACACGCCGGGCTTGTTGGTGCGTCGTGGCAGTCATCGTCAGGTCGCAACGGAGACATCGTTTGCTGCGGTGCGTTGGGTGGTGGAACCCATGACTCAATCGGCAGTGAATCATTCGTTGTGGAACCGGCCACCACGAGACCGACGTTGGGTTCGAGTGCGACTTGATCGTGTCAAAGGTGTGGCTTCTTTAGGCGATCAATTAGCACCCGCGATGCTGTCACCTCAAGCTCGCTCGTTGACGTTAGCAATCACTCAAGAGGCTCGATTGCAAGTCGTTGATTCGTCCACATCAATTGCATCCAACCCAATCACACGACGCCGCACCGCGGTGCCCACTTCCACCACCGTTGTTGCTGCTTCTCATGATTCAACCCACACCGCCCCCATTGATTCCCGGATCGCGACGGTTCAGCGTTTGGCTGCCCAATTGGCCCGTGCAGAGGTGGCACGTGCAGAGGTGGCACGTGCAAAAGAGGGACATACAAGGGAGGGACGCACAAAGGTGTCAGCAACGGCAAGCCAGCCGGCTGTGGCCATCCAACCAATCGCAAATCGCCGAGCAAGCTAACCACTCCGATCATCCTGGCGACTCACTGGAAGCTGTGCGGGCATCGATTGATGCACCGTTGATCTTGTGGCATACCGATCCTCGACGCGGCCGCACTGTGGCGGCGCATTGCCATCACGCTGCTGATGTGGGCGTTCGCGTGGGCATGCCGATCGCACAAGCGATGGACTTAGCCGCCCACTGGCATGCCACGCTGCAAGAACACGATCGCAGAGCCGACAAAGCGGCACTGCATCGGCTTGCCGTTGAGTTTCAAAATCATCTTTGTCCCCACATTGGTATCGAGTCTTTAGCCAAGCACAAATGGGCGGGACGGCACCTGCATCATCCCGAATGTCTCATTGGTGATCTGGATGGGGTGACGCATTTGTTTGGAAGTGAACACGATGTGCTTGCTGCCGCGGCCGCGATCCTGCGGCGATGTGGTTATGTGGGTCGATTGGTGATCGCGGATTCCGTGGGCGCCGCGTGGGCACTCGCCAACACGGCTCCATCAAATCGGACGCGTGTTTCAGCATCAACCAGGTCATCCGCATCAGTCGGACCTGCTGAACCAACATGCGACTTTTTTATCGCGCCTCCCGGTGGGACCGCGACGGCGCTGCAGCATTTGCCTTGCCAAGGTTTGCGTTTGCATCCCGACGTGGTCCATCAGCTGCGACGATTGGGGATTCAGACAATCGGTCATTTGATGCAACTGCCGCGTGCGGGATTGGCAACACGTTTGGGTCGCGAGGTGGTGCATCAGTTGGCGATGGCACTTGGTGAAACGGAGGAATCAATCACGCCGGTGCGACAACCATCCGAATTGATGGCCCATCTGGAACTGGAATATCCCACCGATGCGTTGGATTTGATTGAGGATGGTTTGACGCGTTTGATTGAAGAGGCGACGGAACCGCTGCACGCCAAACAACAGGGCGTGTTGCGTTTGGCCATCACGGTTGGTTTGTGTGATCACCCGCCGGTGTACTGCCAATCAGGGTTGTTCTCGCCAACGTTGGATGTCATGCACTTGACCGGATTATTGTTGGCCGCGTTATCGCATCGCTCTCGACCTTCCAAAGTCAATTCGCTTCGCGTCGCCATCACTCAAACGGCGCCGCTGCAGCAATCGCAACCGTCGATGTTTGACGATGACGAAATGGGTGGCGAAGATTGGACTTGTCAAACTGAGACGGCTCGATTGATTGATGCCTTAGCGGGGCGTCTGGGTGAAGCCGGTGTTCGCGGCGTGCGAATGACGGCTGATCCATTGCCCGAAGCGACAGTGCACGATTTTCCATTGACCCTGGGTGCTCGGTCACGTTGTGCGTCATCAAAACGAACTTCGTCGCGACGATCTCGCCGCAGCAAACACGTTGGTTTCGGGCAAGTCGAATTAAGCGACAATGAGCCCAATGACTTGCTGACCAAAAACGGCATCGGCCCGCATCGTGATCATGCCGGTCGTCGACCATTAGCATTGTTGCGTGATCCAGTCGCCATCACAGCAGTGACAGCACCCGCCGAGGAAACAGCGTTTCCCATTGCGTTTCGCTATCGCGATTGCTTGCACCAAGTTGATTCAACGTGCGGACCGGAACGCATTGAAACGCAGTGGTGGCGTGGACCCATGATTCGGCGAGACTACTTTCGCGTGCAATTCACCGATGGCTCGCGTTGGTGGGTTTTCGAAGACTTGACCCAACCCAAAACCTGGTACTTACACGGTCTGTTTGAATGACCGACGATCAAAAGACGAGTTTGCCGTGATTGTCCAAGGGACTCGAAAGTCCGTTGGAACTCATTAACTCACGCGTAACTTTGCGTTAGCGGGATCGTTGTGACGAACGACGAGACGCTGTCTGCATGTTCTTAGGACGTAGCAGATATACTTTGGGGTCATCAATGATGAATGATGTGCTCCAGCGTTGTCCATCATCAGCACTGCAAACGTTGTAGAAGAAGGTACGCAGCCGCTCGGCTTGGTAGTTGTACGGAAACTGGCTCGTGATGTAGTCGTCAGCCGTCAATTCATCGATGCCGGGCCGAGCGTAGTAGTGCACCATGCCATCGGGCGTGACGGACATTCCGAGCGTCCACCAGCCCGTCGTTGTGATTTGTGGTCCACGGAAATCACCGCCACGACGGTTACTTCGAATTCGAAGATAAGCAAAGTCATCGGCCTTGCCGGTTTGCTCTTTGTTTTCAAATTCGATGAACATGCCCGGCCAATAGATCTCGTTGCCGATTTCTTCGCGTTTCATTTTGAAGATTCCGACTTCCTTCTCGATCATGGCTGTCGTTTCAAGGGCCAGTCGAAATCCGAAGTGCGGTCCGCTGCGATTTTCCCATTCCGCAACGGGTGGCAAGAAGACACGCGTGGTGACACTAGGAACCTCCGACACATCGATACGACGACGCAAGCGGTACTGCACGTTGCAGATGAAGTCGTCTTGGTGCATGACACCGCTGGCTCGACCGGGAATGCCCGTGAACTTGCTCCGCAACAGCATTGATCCTTCGCTGCCGGCCAAACCGCCAGCGGGAGTTGGCACGCGACGAACGATATCAGGGTGACCGCGTTTGACACCTTCGTACCAGCGGCCGTTCGAAGTCTTGCCCATCGGCCCGCGTTGCCGCTCGTCGATGTCTTCGGTGCTCTTGGGATCGTTAGGAATGTAACGCCACGACGGATCTTCAAAGTCATCGGAGATGCCTTTGACCATCATTCCCGTGCCGGGAACGACAGGTCGTTGAGCGTGGGACTGGTTTGCGATTGATCCTAGTGACAGGCCCACGACCGCAACGGTTGCCACTGCTCCGGTGCATCGACGTGTTTTTTCCACCACCGTTGTGAGAATTGCCGGTAGGCGACGATTGGCACACATACGCATCATCCTTGTCCATCGGGTTGCAAGTTTGGCAAGGAGGCCCCCCTCCCGATCGTTGTAATCGGCACAAGCCAATGCCTTCTGAACCTGAAGGAATCCGATTGGGCAAATTCGGTGATGTTTCCTTTGGGTTTCACCGCTGTCGGACTACTTTTCTGTTGTCGGGGGCAACGCCGACGCAGCACCATGAGAAACACCAAGTTATGAAGCGTCCCCCCGTGCGAGGCGGGGTCGGCTCCTCGGAGTCGGCCTCGCCTTTTTTGTTGCGCTGGTTGCATTGGCGGACGCCAGTCGAAATCGTGTTTCGCATCACCAGCATTTCGAATCTCGCTAACTGACGCTTTGACATCTTCGCTGTTGTGACACAACGATGCTCGGCTGCGTGAGCTCGGCAAATCTGACGTAATCGTCAAAGTTTGCCAAAACGGTTCAACCCGCGTGATCGGCATGGCCGATACGGGTGCTAGAGATCGGTTTGGATTGCCGATGCTCGCGTTCTTGCCACCTGGCTGCGTTTCGATGGTTGATTCATTGCCGCTTTGCTCGAATCGAATTGGCTTCCAGTTTCACGCGATCCCAGCGTTGTTGATCTCGATTGCGATTGCAGGTGCCACGTGTGATGTGGCGAGTGCCCAAGTTCGAATCAAAACCGTCGACCGCGGCGTTTATCAGCCACCGACGACGTCGCCCGTTGGCGATGCCGATCAAGTCGACGCTACCGAGTCGCTCCAGCCACCGATCATCCTCCGGGTGCCCACTGGGCCGGCACCGCTGCGCGATCCCGATTCCCAACCTGACACCAATGACGAAATCACACCTGTCGCGTTCCAAAATGTCGTAACACCGGATGGATCGGTGGTTGGTCCCACACCGCTCGCAGAAGCGGCGATTGATGCTTCACCACGTTACATGACGGGACCCTTGGTTGAGGATGGTCCTTGGATCGACGGCGGCGTGATGATGGATGGGTACATCGGTTGCGATGATTGTGAAGGGGCGTGTGACGCTTGCCCTCCGGCGTGTGGACCTTGTTACAGCAACGCTCGCCTCTCATCCGGACACGAAAACTGGTTTGGCCGGCTGGAGGTGTTATTGATGTTTCGCGAAGGCGACATCATTCCCGCCTTGGTCGCGACGGGCACCGAGACCGATCCTCGAGAAACCATTTTGGCAGGTGACGAAAAGATCTTTGATTCGATGACCGCGGGTGGACGTGTGACGGTTGGCACTTGGCTGGATGATTGCCATATGCGATCACTTGTCTTCCGTGCGTGGTCCGCAACCGAAGATGACTACGATCGCTCGTTTGGCTCGGACATTGAGATCCTGAGCATTCCCTTTTCCGATTTGGCGGGGACCGAGCAATCCACTCTGCTGACATTCCCCAACGGCGTGGGGGCCAATCAAGGGCGATTCGGAGCGGCCTCCATAAGCGGATCGACCAATGTTTACGGCGGTGATGTTTCAGTTCGTCAGTTCTGGACGGGTGGCCTGGGCACGCACTATGACGTGTTCTACGGATATCAGTTCATGCGTATCGATGAATCGCTGCATTTGTCGACGACGTCGACATTGACGGAAGACTTTTTACCTCCAACGGCTGAAACCGGATTCACCAATGCATTTGAAGATCGCTTTGAGACCGTCAATGAATTTCATGGTGGTCAGTTCGGTTTAGCGGGACGCTATCGCGAAGGGTGTTGGTCGTTCTCGTTCTTGGCAAAGTTGGGATTTGGTCAAGTGCGTCGGCAAGCACGTCTTTCAGGAGTGACACGCACCAGCTCGGGTGGCTCGAATGTTGCCATTCTTGATCCCGGATTTTTTGTGCAAGAGGCTAACGAAGGCCTGTTCGAAAACACCACCTTCGGTTGGGTTCCTGAACTCAATGTCGATCTGGGTTGGCAAGCGTATCCGCGATTTGACTTAACCGCGGGTTATCACTTCATCGCGATGACCGACGCGTTGGAATTTGCCAGCGTGATCGATACGGTCATCGACGACACGAACGACGAGCGGCCCGCGCTAATACCGAGCTATGACACGTACTTTGTGCATGGTTTGCATTTCGGCATCCAACACGTGTTTTAGCAAACGGCCCGTCTGCATCATTGGCCGTCTGCATCATTGGCCATATGCATCATTGGCCATATGCATCACTGGCCGTGTGCATCACTGGTGTGGGTCGTAATCCATCGCGATCACCCCGTCGGGTTTGGTTGTGCCGATTTTGATGGATTTTGAATGCGATTGATGGACTGTCGTGCCATCGAACCACGCTCTTTTTGACAGAAGCGATTGGGCGGGTATCGACCAACTGGGTACAATGTTTCGCAACGGAATAGCCGATCACTTGTTCGCCAGTCAGCCCATACGACGACTCCATGAAGCCGCCGCGTTTGATCTTTTGCGACTCGATGATGCGACGAGGCATTACAGCGTGGGTGCTTTGCACGCTGTTCGCGGGCGGGGCCACGCAAGCGACGGCTCAGAATGCTTTTTCTGGCACCGGCCGATCAAGCGTGTTGAGTGGTCCGCCCGCTGGAATGATGGCGGTTGGCTCCGCAATTTCGCCGGCTCGGTCGCGTTCTTTATCCAACGGCACGATCACGCCGGATTCCAAACAAGTCCGATCGACACCTCGCGGCAACACGTATGTGGCGATCGGGCGGGAATTAGAAACGCTGTTTCGTGAAGGTGGCGTCCCTGAATCGCTGGCAACGCTGCGACTACTCCAGCAGCAGCAGCAACGCGTCGCGAAACTCGCCGAGTCATGCACGGTCAGCGTCCAAATCGGTCCGGCTCAAGGGGGCGGAGTCATCATCACGGATACCGGATATGTGCTGACGGCTGCCCACGTGGCCATGCGGCCAAAGAAGAGTGCTGTCCTGACGCTTTCTGATGGTCGGACGGTCACGGCGACCACGCTCGGCATGAACCGGATGGTTGATGCCGGATTGATGAAGATCGACCCGGGTCAGAACGAGGGCAGACCCTGGCCGCACGCAACGCTCGGGACCAGTAAGAATCTCAAGTCGGGCATGTGGGCGATCGCAACGGGCCATCCCGGCGGCTATGACGCATCGCGTGGCATGGTTACCCGCGTGGGACGAATCTTGGCTGTTCGCGAGGGATCGATTGTCACCGATTGTGCTCTCATCGGTGGTGATTCGGGTGGACCGCTGTTTGATTTGTCCGGCCGTTTGATTGCCGTGCACAGCCGAATCGGAAACGACGTGGCCGACAATTTGCACGTTCCGGTGTCTCACTACGATGAGTCATGGTCGAAGATGGAACGCGGTGAAGCATGGGGCTTCCTGCCGGGTTTCCGACCGAGGCTCGGCGTTAGTGGCAATGGCTCGTCGAATGTGGCAGAAGTGCTGTCCGTGGCGCCGGGGTCGCCAGCGGCCCGCGCGGGACTAAAGACGGGTGACGTGATTGAGGCCTTTGGCGAACGCACGATTACTAATTTCAAATCGCTCAAAGAGGCCGTCGCCGACACGATGCCCGGTGAACGCGTTCGCGTCTATCTTCGGCGTGATGGTCAGGCCCGCCGTGTGACTCTGGAAATTGGAAGAGCGGATGACTGAGGAACGGTTCGGAGCAAATCGTGTTGCATGCTTTATTTTTGCATGTGTCATGCTTATGGGTCTGCTTGCAACGCCGTCAAATACGATTGCCCAGACCGGCCTAGAACGTGATGCCACGATTCCACGCTGGCTTCGTGAACGCCTCGCGGATCGCAT
>JBCCJB010000135.1:0-9314 GCA_039028015.1 Planctomycetota bacterium | reverse complement strand
CTCAGCATCACTAGCATCACCGGCTGAGATCGCGATCGCGTAAGCCTGATACATCCACGGCTGCACATGACCCGCCGCAATGGCACCGCCAACACAGTGCTGAATTTCAGCAAACACCAACTTCGCAGCGGGTTCATCGCCTTGATCATGCAGTCGCGCCGCCTTGGCATTGAGGTGTGCCACGGTGGCTTTGACACGACGATCAAGTTCGGTGAGCTGCTTGACTGAATCGATCGACAGTCGCTGGAAGTAATGCCGCCATGCATCCGCGACCGTCTCATGTTCTTGCGGCGTGACTTTCAATACGAGCGATGCTGTTTGCTTTCGCAGCGATTCAACTCGTTTGCTTTCCGCGTCACTGGGAGCACCGTCACGAACTGCACTGGCACCAACGGCCCTGGCACCAACGGCCCTGGCACCAACGGCCCTGGCACCAACGGCATTGGGTTTTGACGTTGGCATGATGCTTTGCGTTTTACGCGACGCATCATCGCGATCAGGCACAACAAACATGCCGCCGCCCATACCGCCACCACCCATGCCTCCCATACCACCGCCCATGCCTCCCATACCGCCACCCATGCCTCCGCCCATTCCACCACCCATGCCGCCGCCCATTCCACCACCCATGCCGCCGCCACCCAGCGCGATCACCGGAACCACCAAGTCACCCACCGGATACACCTTCGTGACCAAATTGGCTTCAGCCGCATCCTGAGTCGTGATCTGCAACACCTCATCACGAATCATGTACGTCAACGTGAGATCGCGCAGCATCAGTCGCAGGAATGAACGCAGCGAAATGTTGCCGAGCGAGATATTGACGGGCGTATCCGCAGTCAAACCGACAGACTCAAGGGCCTGCACGTCGATAATGATTGGGATGTCATGGGCTTCCTGCAGAATCCGCACCGCATCATTGAGCGGCGTATCGGGAAACTGCTGACTGGTTTCATCGTCCAGCGTTTTCTCGATGCGACGTTCGGCTTCGCTGTCGCCGACAAGTTCGATCGCACCATAACGTTCGATACGGCGTCGACTCAGTCGCTGCCAAACATCCGCGTCGGGATAGACGATTGGTGGCTCATCCACAAACGGAATCGCGGCCTTGAGCACCAGGCTAAACGCATCGACGAAATTGCGTTCGCGAAGTTCGCGATAACGACGGTCGCGGGCGTACGTTTGCAACATCAACGTCTGATCCGTGATATGCCGCCCGTAAACACTGTCATTGGTGATCGTGTCTCCGGCCAAGCTCGCGATTTCCAGTGACACACCGCCGTCGGCCTCCGTGTAACGACCCTCATCGATCAACGCGTTGAGCTGTTGCGAGAGCGTTTCCAAGCGGGCTTCGCGGCGAAACGTCTCTTCCAAAAGTCGAGCCGATGCAGCCGCAGCGGCCGCCTGTTGCTCGAGGTTGGTTTGAAGCTCGAGAAACTCGGCTTCGCGAACGCTCGCAATTTGGATGGCCGACCGGACCTGACCGATCAATTCGCGACGCAATTGCGGGTCGATATCGGGCGTCGTTTCAACGCGTGCCAGCAACACCTTCAGGCTTCCCGCCACACCGATCGGGTCTTGCCGAATCAATCGCCTCGCTTCGCGAAGTTGGGCACGAACTTCGGCACGCAATCGCCCCTCTTCCCGGCTGCGTAATTCCTCAACACGCTGCAGCAATCCACCACCGCTTTCCAAAAGATCATCATCCCCGACGACGCCATCAAAACCGAATGGCACCGAAGGCTGAAGCATCTGCGGCGCGTCAATGCCGGAAGCACCGGCTGCTGGCGGTGCAGGCTGAGCGGGTGCGGGCGGTGTTGCAGCTGCCGAGTCACCAAACGGATCATCGACCATCGCGTCATTCGAATCACCTCCGAAAGCATCATCAGTCGTATCGGGCGCTCCGAATGGATCATCCATAGGTGCGTCAGCCGATGGCGGATCGCCAAACGGGTCATCCACGGGCGTTGCGGGTTCGGCCGTCGCATCACCGCCGCCACCGAACAGATCATCAAAGGGATTGTCCCCTGCGTTCTGCATCACTAGTCGCTGCGCCGTTTCCGTCAGGCGAAACACGGCCTTGGCGTCGGGGTTGCCGGGGTCGTTTTGAAGTGCCATCCGAGCCACCGCGGCAGCACCCCGTCGATTGCCCTGTTGCAGTGCCATTCCGCTTGCCGTTGCCAACGCCTCAGCCTGCTGTGCGAGCGACGATGCCAATTGGCGAAGCATCGCTGACCCCGCAGTCGGCAATGTCAAACCACTCGATTCGCGATGCGATGCAAACAGACCCGGCAAAAACGCAAAATCAGGATGACTGGATTCAATCTCCGCTTCCGCCGAGATGGAAACTTCCGCACCTGGCACGCGGGTGGTCATCGTCAACGACAGTGCCTCGGTGGGTCCCGACTCCGACGCGTCTAACTCGCCAATCAAAATCGTGTCGCGGTCCAATCGGAGCGGTGGCAGTCGATCTCCATGCACCCAATCAACACCATCGCAAATCACCGCCACTGGCCAAAGCGGGCTGCGTTCCGCCGCGGTCGCCACTTGTTTGCCAATCACTGCGGGACTTCCGATCGCTCGGTCCGAACCCAAAACGCCAAGAACGCCACCAGTCTGATTGGCCAACAATCCCAGCGTTTCCAGGTTTGTCGATGGCCCCACGGCAATCGCATGAACGCTCGTCCGGTCAGCACGTAGCGCGTCGATTAGATTCGCGAGCGCCGCAGGATTCTGTGTCGAGTCAATCGACACGCCATCGCCGATGTACACGATGCCGCGAGTGTTTTGCGAAGATGTTCCGGCCAAAGGAGCCCGCGCAATATCTAGCACGGTGTTCAAGTTGGTGTGGCCAAGTGGCAAACGCGATTTCAGCTTGCCAACAGCAATGTTGCACTCACTCGAGCGTGGGGAGACGAATCCGGGGGTCAGCGAGACAGCAGAAACGTCAGCTGCGAAGATCTGCACCCGCGTCCGTTCAGCGTCCAGTTGGTCCAGCACCGTCTGTAACGCGGCGATCGCGTCGAGTCGAAAATCACCGACTTGACTCGCCGAAGTGTCGACCACAATAGCCAGGTCAACTTTGGCTTGGCTGGTCGCTCGCAACAGCGCGTCCTCAGCACCAGGCTGAATGGACGCAGCAATGAAAGTGCGCTGGTTAGCCCGATGGCTGACGACGCGGATCGCCGCCTCAGAGTCGGCTTGCCGAATCAGTCCCTTACCAGTGGCATCAGCACGCGCCGGATAACCCAACAATCCGATGGCGACCAAAAAAAGCCATCCGGTCAGCACCGATGATGGAGCAAAAAGCATTCGCGAAGCAGCAGATCGCGGGATCATGAGCGGGTCTCGACGAGGAATCATAGCAATAGACAAGAGTTTTAAGTGTATTCGTACCGTTGCCCTTTTCCACGAAAAACTCGTGCTACGGGGCCCCGGATCACCGATCCGTTCAGGTTGTAAGGTGTTGCATTTTGCAACACTGGAGTGCAACGCCGCAGTGTAATCAAACAACTCACCGGAAATTGGCTCCAAACCGGTACTGCCCATAAGTGCTGCAATCGTTGGACCAATTCTCGATCTGCGTGAAAGACCAGGCTGCCTCAAAGGCCGGGCTGCCTAAGAGATCGGAATGGCTGTCCAAGCCTCGAACGCGGACGTGCCGAGAACGGTCGCAAAGCTGTTCCGATCGTATAATTAAGCGTCATGACACGATCGCGCATATCAATATTGGGACTGATGCTGGCCGTTGGGAGCGGATGGATTGCTTCAGCCCAAGACGAGCCAAAACGCCGAGCGGCGATTCAGATTGACATGCCCTCTCCCATTGCTGGAAGAGACGCCGAGCAACTGCGAAATCGACTCACCCAATTGGCCACCGCGACGGGCCGAGCTGATATCGATGGAGCCGCTCGGACCACTGTGGTGCTGCGATTTGGTTCAGCGAACAACACGGCGAATCAAGCCGACCCAGGCGACGGTCGCATCACCTCGTTCGAAAACGCGTTCGCGGTGGCACGACTTTTGTCGGGTCGTGATCTGCGTCGCTTACGCTTTGTCGCTTGGCTCGATGGGTCCGTCCCCAGTTCGGATGTCTTACCGGTTTTGGGTTGCGAAGCGATTGTCGTGTCACCCGACGCGACAATCGGAATGATGTCTGACAGCGAAATGGTTGATGATGAAACCATCGCTCTCAATTACGACGCGATCGCAAAACGAAGAGGATTGTTTCCGCCCGAAGTCGTACGCGCGCTCGCCGATTCGACCGTGGAATTGGCGCGGGTGAGGACGCTCGACGGCGAAACGCAGTACGCGACCGGGCAAACGCTCGACCGGTTGCGAGCATCGGGCAGCATCGCCAGCGAGACAATCTGGTCAGCATCCGGGGAACCACTGGTTCTCGACGCCGATCAGCTCCGGCAACTCAGTGCCGCGATGGCGATGGTGCGATCGGCGGGCGATGTGGCCGATGTGCTCCGCGTCGCTGGTTTACAGCCCGATGAGATGGCCCCCAAAGGACCGGCCCAAGGACGATTGCTATCTGTGACCGGCGTGATCGGTGGGCAACGGGTTCGACGTTGGACATCCAACCTGGCTGCGACCGTGGAATCAGACGACGCGAACACGTGGCTGATTCGCTTGGATAGCTCAGGCGGCAATCTGAACGCATCGGTTTCGATGGCCGCCATGCTGGCCGACCCCGGACCCAGCATTCAAACCGTGGGCGGATTTGTGTCCGGCGAGGCTCGTGGCGATGCCGCCATCATTGCTGCGGCAACACGTCCCCTGTTGATGGCGCCAGAGGCAACGCTGGGCGGGGCCGGTGATGACGCCATGTCACCTGAGGACGTTGCCTCCCAACGCGAACTAATCCGCGTGATTGCGTCGGCGACCAACCGAAGCGAGACGCTTCTGCGTGGACTTCTCGACCCAACGCTGCCCATCTACTCGTTCACCAATCGAAGTTCCGGAAGGTTGCGCTATGCGACGCTGGACGAACTCAGTGATGAACTGGGCGATGTGCCTGTGGACGATGTTTGGCAACGCCGTGAACGCATTGATTTGAGCGAACCAATCTCACCCGCGCGGGCGGTGGCTCTCGGTTTGGCCGATGGCGAAGCTTCAACACTTTCGACGGCTGCGGCCGCAATCGGACTCAACGAAGTTCCCGAAGCGTTGTCCGATCGCGGATTGGTGCGTTGGGTCGAACAGATTGGACGCAGCGACGCACTGGCATTCGTATTGCTGCTAGTCGGTTTCATGATGCTATCGACAGAACTGTCTGCACCGGGGCTAGGGATTCCCGGTTTTGTGGCGATGCTGTGCTTCGCGTTTTTCTTCTGGACCAAGTTCCTTGCGGGTACGGCGGAATGGCTCGAGCTGCTCGCCTTTGGTCTTGGCATCGCTTGCCTATTGATCGAAGTGTTCGTGCTTCCCGGTTTTGGCGTGTTTGGTTTGGGCGGGATGGTCTTGACCGTTTTGGGCGTGGTTCTGATGAGTCAAACCTTCGTGATCCCACGCAATAGCTATCAAATCAATGAGCTCGTGCGAGGCATCTCCATTGCGATCACGTCGCTGGGTGGCGTGATTTTGGGGCTGCTAGCGGTTCGCACATTCTTACCACAAGCTGCCGTCGCAGCCGGACTCTCGATGGGACGTCCCGATGCGGTGATCGATGAACAAGAGCGAGTTGCGAAGTTCGATGATTTGATCGGAACGACCGGCATGTCTGTGACACCGCTACGGCCGTCCGGTAAAGCGCGATTTGGCGATCGCATTGTGGGTGTGATTAGTGACGCCACAGCCATTGAGTCGGGCCAATCGATTCGCGTGCTCGACGTGCAAGGCAACCGGATCATCGTCGAAGCTGCGGACGCATCGGCTGGCGAAAGCGTTTGATGCTCGCTTCTTATGTGACCAGCAAACGCCGCTGTGTCAAAGCAACGTGCCTTGGCGGGCGTCGGTATATGACCGGGGATGCCAGCTCGGCACACCGAGTGTGCCAGCTACTTTAAGTAGCGCGACTGATTAGAGTCAATCGACTGGGAGCCCGGCCGTCGGGGATTAAGGCTCAAAGGCGAGAGCGTTACGATTGTCGTTCACCGATTCCATCCTCGCCGACCCACACCTTTCGCACATGTCACCGCTTGAGTTTCTCAAAGCCGCCATTCAGACGCCGAGCCCATCGGGATTTGAAGAACCGATCGTGAAGTTGATTCGGAACTACCTGACGTCAAGCACTGAGAAGGTGTCGGTCGATGTCCACGGAAACTTGATTGCACGCGTCGGGAATGCCGACGGACCAACGTTGATGCTCGCCGGGCACTGCGACCAAATCGGCATGCTGGTCTCCCACATTGATGAAGAGGGTTTCCTTTACGCGCAAACCATCGGTGGCTGGGACCCTCAGCAACTGATCGGACAATCGATGACAATTTGGACCAACGATGGTCCCATCGCAGCGGTGATCAGTCGAAAGCCCATTCATTTGCTCAAACCCAAAGAACGCGACCAGGTCGTCAAACTCGATGACATGTGGCTCGATATCGGGGCAAGCGACAGTGAGGAAGCAAAATCAAAGGTGCGAATTGGCGACCCGGTTACGTTAGATCTTCGCTATCGTGAGCTCGCGGGTAGTCGTGTCAGCGGACCAGGCATGGACAACAAAACCGGTATGTGGACGGTCGTCGAAACCGTTCGTCGATGTGCTCTGCGACACGCGGAATCCCCTCTGCAGTGTCAATTGGCCAGCGTGGCCACGGTCCAAGAAGAGATCGGATTGCGGGGGGCAAAAACAGCGGCTGCCAGCGTTAATCCCGACGTTGCCATCGCTGTGGATGTGACGCACGCCTCAGACTGTCCCACGATCAGCAAACAGACCCAGGGCGATATCCGATTAGGAGGCGGGCCGGTCATCGTGCGCGGTCCCAATGTGAACGCCAAGGTCGCCGCTCATTTGATTGAGCTCGCTGAGACGAACGATATTCCTTATCAATTGGCGGCGCTCGGCCGTGCGGCACCCAATGATTCCAATGCACTTCAAATATCGGGGCACGGTGTCGCTACAGGATTGGTCGCCATTCCCAACCGGTACATGCATTCGGCGGTGGAAACAATCGATTTGCGCGATATTGAACATATCGCAGAGCTGCTGACCTTATTTGCGGCATCACTAACGCCAAAATGCGATTTCATTCCGGGATAAGCGGCAATCGCCAAGCATTCAAGGAACGGTCGATCAATAACTGTCCTATCAACCTGTCTCGCCTGGCCCCGCGTAGCGGGAGTAGCCGGGAGAGATCTCGAGAGAGGATTAGAAATCGGCCAGTTATTGATCGACCGTTCCTAAGCCAACATTTCCTCGACCACTCTTGATGGCTGCGTCACGTTGGACAACCGCTGCGGTAATCCCTGATGCATGAATGTCAGTCGATGATGGTCAATTCCTAAACAGTGTTGCATCGTTGCGTGCAGATCATGCACTGAAATTGGATTGACCACCGCTTCGTAGCCAACCTCATCGGTTTCACCGATCGTGACACCCGGCCGAATGCCACCACCGGCCAACCACATCGTGAAAGCGTTGGGATTGTGATCTCGTCCGATGAACTTCATTTCCCGGCCAGATCGATTTTCCCGCATGGGCGTCCGCCCGAACTCGCCGCCCCAAACCACAAGCGTGTCTTCCAACAATCCTCGTTGCTGCAGGTCACTTAAAAGCGCCGTCATCGGTCGATCCACATCAGCACACTGTTGCTTGAAACCGCTGCGAAGGCCCGTTTGATTGCTGGCCCCATGCGAGTCCCAACCCCAGTGAAACAATTGAATGAACCGAACATCGCGTTCGGCCAATCGTCTCGCTAATAGGCAGTTGTTGGCAAATGATTCCTTGCCCGGCTCGGTGCCGTATGCTTCGTGAGTCGCGGATGTTTCGGAGGAGAAATCGAACGCATCGGTCGCATGAGTTTGCATACGGAATGCCATCTCATATTGTGCGATTCGTGTCACCACCTCGGGATCGCCGGTCTGTTCGAACGCTTCGTGATTGAGCTGAGCCAACGCATCCAAGCTGCGCCGCCTCTGCTCCCGCGAGATCGAATCCGGGTTGGACAAATACAACACCGGGTCGCCTTTGGAGCGACACTGCACACCCTGATACACCGATGGCAAAAAGCCGGAACCCCAAACACTCTTGCCGGCCGACGGAGACCTGCCGCCAGAGACGAGCACGATGAATCCGGGCAAATTGCGATTCTCGCTCCCCAATCCGTACATCGTCCAAGCACCAAAAGAAGCCGCACCCAAATTCTGACTTCCCGTGTGCAGCAGCAATTGAGCGGGAGCGTGATTGAACTGGGTCGTGTGCATCGATTTGACGAAGCAAACCTGATCAACGACCGACTGAAATTCCGGCAACCGTTCGGACACCCAAGCACCAGATTGACCGACTTGTTCAAAGCGAGCCTGAGGGCCAAGCATTTTGGGCACGCCTTGGATGAATGCGAAACGCTTACCCTCTAAGAAACTGCGCGGACAATCCTGACCATCCAGCCGCTGCAAATCAGGCTTGTAATCGAACAACTCAAGTTGGCTAGGTGCCCCAGCCATATGCAAGAAAATCACTCGTTTCGCTTTGGCGGCAAAGTGTGTTCTTGGACGTGCCACCTCCAAACGGCTTACGGATTCGAAGGGAATCGAATCATTGGCTGACAGAGCGCGTCCTTGCGATCCCATCCAGAGACCCGCCAACCCCATCGGACAATCTCGCAAGAAATGACGACGCGTCTGCCCCGCCACCAGTCGCTGCCACCAGTGCACGTTCATTTGGTCATCGCCTTATCGAGGTTCAAGATGGTGTTGGCCACGATCGTCAGTGCCTCGCTATCCAGATTGAGTATGCTCTCAAAGCGACGCTTCGATCCTGATTGATGGCCCGTACCCAATTGGCCCGTAACCGACTGATCGCTCGTCAACGTGATCGGCGACGGCTGGCCAGTGTCCGCACCCATCACTGACGCATCGGTCAAATCAACATAAAGCCGACGAAGGATACGTGCTTCGGCGGGCGTCGGTGTCTGCTGAGTCGCCGCGACAAACATCCATGACAGCGTTGCCGTCAAAACGTCGTCATCCACATTTGACTTCTTGTTGTTGGCAACGCTGTTCTGCGCCTGTTGTGCCAAGGCTTGCGCGCACTCCAAATAGACCGGATCGTTGAGCGTCACTAAGGCTTGCAGTGGCGTATTGGTTGCGATCCGCCGGGCGGAGCAAAGATCACGCGTCGGAGCGTCAAACATCAGAAAGCTCGGATAGCG
>JBCCJB010000134.1:0-9393 GCA_039028015.1 Planctomycetota bacterium | reverse complement strand
GGCGGGATCAAAATTGATGCCTTATCAAATCGGCGATTTGCCTATGAAAACGGAGACCTCTATTTCCCGATTGCGTTTGAAGCCGATTGGACGTTTGCGTTAGACGCTGAGAATGCGGAGGGCATTCCCAAAACAAAACAGCTGATCGATACGCTGGCTGGCAATGGATTCAATCAGGTCGTGATGAATGTTTATGCCTATGACGTGACATGGCGCAAGGACAAGCATTTGGTGCCCGAGCATGAATACGGCAGTCCGGATGTCTTTCCATTCAAAGGCTCAAACGACGACCCGGACTACAGCACGCTGAATGTCGGGTACTTTCAACGACTCGATCGTGTGATCGACTACATGGATCGGCGAAACATCGCCGCCCATCTGATGATCTATGTGTGGAACAAACGCGTGGCATGGCCGCCGCCCAAGTCAGAAGCCGACAACCGGTATTTCGACTATGTCGTGCGGCGTTACCAAGCCTATCCCAATCTGATTTGGGATATTTCAAAGGAAGCGTTGGGATACGGTCGCAACGATGTCACCTACATCACCGATCGGATCGCTCGGCTGCGTGAGGCGGATGCGTACCAGCGTTTGATCACAGTGCATGATTACAGTTACTGCCGACGTTTTCCTGCCGAGGTTGACTTCGTGTCGGTGCAACTTTGGAAGTCCGAACTGTACAGCGTCATGCGAAACGTTTGTGACGCGATCCCGGGTAAACCGATTCTCAACATCGAACACGGTGGCTACGAGCGAAGTCCTTACGTGGTCTTCAACGGCAATTACACCTCGCCGGAAGTCTGTCTTCAACGCGCTTACCAATGCCTGTTCGCGGGGACATTTCCAACGCACTATTGGCAGGGTGCTGCTTGGAATGTTGTGATCACTGACATTGATTCACTTCCGGATGATCAGAGGCCTCGGTTGGAGTATTACCGGCATATGCGGGCCTTCGTGGATCGCTATCAAGTGGGCACGTTGGTGGCGGGGCAACAGAAAAGCAACGCAGGATTTTGTTTGCACAACGATCACGACCGATTGTTGGTTTACGTGCCCGGCGAGTGCGAATTCATCGGGGTGAAGCCACCCAGAGATCAGGGTGACACCATGACGCTGACCTGGTTTGATCCGCTGACGGGAACGTATTCCAAGCCCTATCAACAAACGATGACGAAGTGGCCAACCGTCGAGGTTCCGCTGGGTGATCAATTTCGAATTTTAATCTGTGAGGTCGGGAGTTCACATTGATGGCGATGCGTTTCATATCCGCGACCGTCGTGCAGCGGCTGGTTTTGAGCCTTATCTTGGGATCGACATTCATAGTCAATGCGATCGCTCAGGCCAGTACGGCTGCTAAGGATCGTCCCAATATTGTCGTCATCATGGCGGATGATCTTGGTTTGGGTGACATTAGCTTTCACGTTCGAACGATTCAGAACAAAGAGCCCATTGTCGAGACAGCGAACTTGGATGCATTGGCTGCCAGATCGCTTTGGTTTACCGATGGTCATTCGGCAACATCGCTGTGTGCACCGACGCGTTATGCCGTCATGAGTGGCAACAACAACTATCGCTCGTACAGACCGTGGGGAGTTTGGAACACGTTTGGAAAAACAGCGTTCAAACCGGGGCATGTCACCCTGGGCACCGTTGCTCGTGACGCAGGCTATCAAACCGGGTTTGTTGGCAAATGGCACTTGGGTGCTGACTTCCGCAAGCCCGACTCGGAGGAGCTGTTTCGCGGGCAAGACAACGGTGACATCACTGGCAAAGTTGATCTCACAAGAATCGTGTCGGGCGGTCCACGCGACTGCGGATTTGATTACGACTTCACGACGCCGTGTGGCATTCAAGGGCCGATTTATCTGACGTACGAGAATCAGATTTGGCGTCCCCTAACGCCAGAGTCAAGCATCATCTATCTGAATCGCGAAAGCGTCATCGATCCAAAGAGTATCAGCGACAAGGGACCAGGCATGGGTGATTCGCACTGGGATCCCCGTCAGATCGGCAAGTTGCTTTCAGCCAAAGCAGCCGCGTTTATCGAGACCGCGGCTTCGAGTGACGATCCATTCCTCTTGTACTATTGCTCGCCGATGGTGCATTTGCCGCACTGTCCACCCCACGAGTTTGATGGCCAACCGATCAAGGACCAAACACCATCGCGGCACCTCGACATGCTTTTGGACCTGGACATGCAGGTCAAACGAATTGTCGACGCTGTGAATGCCACCGGCCAGGCCGACAACACCCTGATTGTGGTCACGTCGGACAACGGTGGCTTAAGCGATCGCGTCGGGGCCACGCACGGGCATTTCTCAAACGGTGGCTGGAATGGCAATAAGAACTCACCATTGGAAGGTGGGCATCGCGTCCCATTTTTTGCAGTCTGGCCCGACAAGATTAAGCCGGGCGTCTCGGACGCGACGGTGGTCAATCAAGACTTGGTGGCAACCGTGGCCGCAATCACTGGCATCGAGATCCCGGACGGCCAAGCGATCGATTCCAACAATCTGCTGCCGCTGCTGACAGCCGAGGGCCACTTCCAGCCACGTGAGATTTTCGTCCAGCAAGCTGGTTCACAACAGCAAGTCATGATTCGAATCATGCCGTGGAAACTCATTTTGCAAAGTGATGCGAAGCGTTCGATGTTCCGTCCACAATCGCTGTTCAACCTTGCAGATGACCCGCATGAGGACATCAATTTGATTGATGATCCCGAGCTGGCTTCGGTCACTGAACGATTACGCGACAAATACGTGAGCTTGGTCGAATCGGGTATCTCGACCGTTTTGCCCAGTGTTGATTCAGAGCTTCCGTGAAATTTATTGACTCGCTTGGTAAGACTCAGATCGATGCCATCGTCTGATTGGTGACCTTGTTTGTCACCTTTTCGTTTGCACGAGGAAATCGATCATGTTTTTGACGCTACGCCAATTTGCTTTGGGACTCTTTTTCGTGGCGAGTCCGCTGGTTTCCGCGAATGCGGTGGACGTTCAGGAGAACGCGGTCGGCACGAGCGATTCAGTCGTCACGGGATTCGAGCGTCACGTTTTCACCGTGGTTCGGTCACGGGGCCAGACCTTTGTTGCGGGCCAAGCGATTACGCCCCGCGATGCGGTGGCAGGCTATCAGCCAGTCGAGGTCATCGAGCGGCTCGATGGTTTGGAATTCAAGTCCGCACTTGATTTCAGCCGCTGGGCACGAAAGCTCATCGGGCCACGTCACTACACGTTTGACACCGTTCACTTTGAAGACGCTGACGGTAACAAGGCGACAGTGCCATTGGTTTTATTGCCCGCTGAGCAACGCAATGAGCTCGATGCTCGCTGGCGTGAATGGTTGCAAACACTGACGAAAACCAACAACTCTTCAGCCGACAAATCGGCGAGCTCGATGACCCCAATCACGGTGGCACAAACGGCCACCCAACGTCCGCCCGTCCAACATATTCTCGTTCAGTCGTCACAACCCCGCACCGAAGAGACGCTTTGGGCGGTCACGCTGCAACCCAACACGCCGCTGTTTGGCAATTCGGTCTACTTCACCACAAGTGATTTTTTTCAACTGTCACCCTCGGCGCCCAACAACCGGTTCTTCACCGTTCACGAGCGTGGATTTGATAGCCAGGCTGCCACGGCACGCGTTCAAGCGAAGTATCCCGGATATGCGGTGGCCCGTGTCCGCGCGATCGGTGGTTTCTTTTGATCAACAGATCGATCCGGAGCCGAGTGATTGACTGACGCAACTAAATCACTGGCCGACTTCGGTCTGCAGCGGCGGGGTGGTATGTTCACGGTTGGTCAACATTTCTTTGAGCCATCAAAGCCGTGAACGAACCGTTTAGTGACGCCGAATTGCAGGCCTTTCTGGATGAAAGTCTGACTGAGACTCGGTCAGTCCGACTGGAAGAGTCGCTTCGCACCGATGATGAGTTGCGACAACGATTGATCGCCGTTCGCGGTCGGAGCCTTGCTGGACTTCACACCATCGGTGGAATTTGGCGACGACATCGATTGTCCTGTCCGCAGCGTGACGTCTTGTCGGCGTTTCAAAAAGGTCAGCTCGACCAAGAGGAAACGCAGTACGTGATGTTTCATCTTGCTGACGTCGGATGCCGGATCTGTCAGGCTCAATTGGATGATTTGGCGTCGGCCAACACTAGTGAGGCCGACCGACAGAGTCGACGCCAACGGTTTTCGCAGAGTGGCATCCAGCAATTGCGATCAAGTTTCAGGGATGCTTGATCCCGCACGGGGCTTCAACCCGGACTCTTGCCTTCAGCCGGCCGAATACATCGAGCAGGCCTATCTGTTTGATCTGCTCTGCCAGCGGAGTCTCGAAGCCACGCCGATGCAAGAGTTGCTCGATCAACTGCAGCACGAGTTGTTGTCGACAACTCGATTGCCGATGGCGGTGCAGTTCATGCTGACCGAATTGCGTCACACCGGCATGATGTCGCCGGCGATGCAGCGATTGTCGCACTACTTTGCACCATTCCAGACGTTTTTGATTGCTGAGGCGGAATCCGAACGCGGTCGCTTTAGCATGAGCATCGCGTTGCAGATTCTGCATTTCGACGCGAAGCTGCGGTCACATCATGCCCAATCGCTGATCAGCGAGCCGCAGGATTTGGACATGTTGCAACACTCGCAATGCGGCATGTTTTTCTTTCAATTTGAAACGCTGTGCCGAAACCGTTTGGGCTATGACGCGGGTCTGACGGCGATGAGTCGTGATGCTATTTTTAACGGCCCGTGGCACGATTGGCTTTTGAATTTGCGGGCCAATGTGGGGCTGATTGATTTGGCGGATTTGCTTTTCTTGGCCAGCGAGGAATACGTTCGCCGTCTGGAACAATCCAAGACGGGACAGAGTGCCAGCGGGCCGATCTTGTTCGGAGAAAAAGAGGGTCGGATCGCATTTGCCAATCGCCAAAAAGACCCGCTCTATCTGTTTGGAGCCATGCAGCGGCACCTTGGTTATCCGCCGGTGCCGCGATTGGTGGTCGATGATGAGGACCGCGATACGATCCCGAAACTGTTGCGCCGCATCGAACGTCTGGAGACGCGTGTCAAAATCATGGAGCAAGAATCGAAGGAGTCATTTGATCTTTCAAAGTTCTACAAGCAAGCCGACATGCCAACGCTTCCCGACAACGATCCGTAGATCAACTACACTGCCAACGACTATCAATCCGAAAAGCGATGAGCCGCACGGCGCTAGCCGCGGTTGTAACTTCGATAACCGAGGACTATCGCCCGGCGGCTGATCCAGACGGACGGTTATCGGAAAGATTGTTAATCCTCATCGAAATCAAGTCCTGACATCGGCATTTCGAACTCCCACCTCTCTCCCAAAGCCCCACCATGAAACAACCCACCCGTCGTCAGTTTGTTGGCGCCGCCGTTGCGACCGCCGCCGCAACCACGTCGATCGCTCGCCAAAGTCAGGCGGCTGACAAGAACGAACGCATGCGAATTGGTTTTATTGGACCCGGAGGCCGAGGCTTTGGGGCTCACGTTAAAACGCTTTGCAAACTGGCCAACGCCGGTCGCGCCGTTGACTTGGTTGGTGTTGCCGAGGTCTATCAGCAACAACGAGAAAAAGTCTGCTCGCACATCGAAAAAGAAACCGGAGTCACGCCGACACCTTATGTCGATTATCGAGAGATGATCGAACGTGAGAATCTCGACGCGGTTTGCATTGGCACGCCGGATCACTGGCACCACAAACAAACCTTTGATTCATTAGAGGCTGGCTTGCATGTTTATTGCGAGAAGCCAATGACGAAGACCGTTGAGGAAGCGTTCTCCGTCGTTGATGCCTGGAAAGCATCCGGCAAAGTGATGCAGGTCGGCGTTCAATCGACCAGCTTGCCGGTCTGGAATGAAGTCAATGCGCTGTTGCGACAGGGCAAGCTCGGTAAGGTCCTTGGTTTTCAAACCGAGTACTTCCGCAACTCTGATGTCGGTCAATGGCGCTATTACAAACTCGACGCGTCAATGACACCGAGTTCGATTGACTGGTCGCGATGGCTGGGTACCGAACACGACTTAGCGGAAGATCGACCCTTCGATCGCGAGGTTTATAAGCAGTGGCGTCGCTTGTGGCCTTTTGGAAGTGGCATGTTCACCGATCTGTTTGTGCACCGAACCACATCGATGCTCAAAGCGACCGGACTTCGATTGCCCGCTCGCGTGGTCGGTGCTGGTGGGATTTATTTGGAGTACGACGGTCGCGACGTGCCTGATGTGGCCACGGTCGTTGCCGACTTCAATGAAGGTGTTCAGGGCCTGATCACAGCAACGATGTGCAACGAAGCGTCACGTGTGCAACAGTTGATTCGAGGTCACTATGGCACGTTCACGTTTGGAAACGGTGAGAAGTTCACGGGCTTTGATTTCATTCCCGAACGTGGTCCGGTGACGCATGTCCGACAGGAACAAGAACGCATCGACACGGCACCGATCGACAACACGACTCAAGCTCACTTTGGCAATTGGCTGGATGCGTGTGAGGCGGGCGATCCCACGCTTTGCAACAACCAACCTGATCTGGGAGCCGCAGCCATGGCCGTTGTCAATCTGGGTGCCCAGAGTTATCGGGCTGGAAAGGTGTTCTTCGTTGATCAGGATCGTCAAATATTAACAACCGACCCAGGTTGGGCCGCAAAGTGGGAACAACGATCGGCTCAGGGCGGACCAGCGGTTCATATCCCGGGCTGGGATGCCGGTGATTACGGAAGCGATCAACGCGATCCGGACTACATGAAGCTCGGCGGTCCGTGGATTGACGGAAGGGAGCCCACCTAACCGAATCACAACGCGTTCACGCGGCCAGACTTTGATTGCATCATGACTCCGCTATTGGAGGTCGCGCAGTTTTCAAGTCGTCGCAGGAACGACGTTTACAGCAACCACCCCTCCCGAGCGCAGCTCATGGGAGGGGTCGAGCGAGGCCGTCAAGGCCGAAGCGAGGAGGGGGAGTCGCCGAACCCTCCCGCAAAAACTCGCTGAAGGCTCGTTGTTGACGCCTCCCGCGAATCGAGGTCGTGTCGTTTTAAGTACCGTATTTGTGGAGACTTGCGTTGTTGAACCCTCCCCAAACTTGTTTGGGGCAGGGTCGACGGGCGAAGCCTCGTCGGGGAGGCGTATTCGTTGCGCGTCAGGACCTCTGTGCGTCACGCAGGGGCCCTCCCCGAAATCTCGCTTAATGGTCGATTTCGACCCTCCTAGCTGCGCTGGGCGGGTGCTGTAAACGCTTGCCTCTGAGAGACTTAAAAACGACATGACCTCAATCGCGGGAAGGGTTCGCATGCCGTTGTCATGCAACAACTTGAAAAACGACACGACCTCTTCGCCGGGAGGGTGCTGCAAACGCTTGTCTATACAAATGCAATTCAAGCTTTAAGAATCGTGACCGGCATTGTCTTGAAACTTGATTGACAACGTTAACCCATTTGCGTTTCGATCGAATCCTGCAACGCAAGTTCGGCAGCCCACTTTTCGCGTTGATTGATGCGATGCCGAATGGCGGCGGCTCGCAGAGTACGCACCGGTTGGCGTGGTGTTGAAACAGGCGGCAACGAACGACTCGATATCGGTTGATTTGAACTGTCGTCGCTGTCGCAACTCGTCATGCGTTGCCACAACCCAAGTGGTCCGTTCCAACGCCACCGTTGGGCATCGTCGGTCTTAACGATCACGCCGTCCGCATCGATGATCTCCTGTCGCCAGATTTCAGCGCGAACATCGTGCGGATTCGCAACGACGACGGTGCCGCTGACGATGAACTGCAGGGTTACCTCACGTGCACGCGAAAATTGATCATTGCTCACTAACTTTGAAAGTTCGAGCTGTTGATAGTCTTGGCTGCACGCGTAGGCCGGTCGGTGAGCGGAAATCCGTAAGCCATACCAGGGCTGCACTGCACCACGATTGATGTGCAAATAGGTCGATTCGCTTCCGCTCGCAAATTCAACGATCATTCGCCAGCCGCGCAACGCCGACGCGGTTCGGGCGATATCAGCCAAACGCGAGGTGGCTTCGATAATGGTCAAACTGTCGGGCAAAAATCCGTCTCAGGTGTCCTTTGCGAAATTTGGGTGAACCTCCCCTATTCGTACCGTGAATCCATGAGGATGATTCTGCGAATTCACATTGGGAACCCTTGCCGGGTTGCCATAGTTGAGCAGCGAAGGGCTTCCGTCTGTCCCCAACGGGTTCCTTCGTCAACGTTTTGCGATCGGTCGCGAGACGTCGTTTCGTACTGCGGGGACGATTCTAGGATCAAAACATGCGTAAGTTTGGTATCGTTGTCGCAGTCGCGTTGATGGTCAGCTCAATGGCAACGACGGTTGCCAAGGCCGGCTGCGGAACGTGCGATAAGACGGTCGTCGAAGCAGCCGTCGCAGCAGATGGATTCAACACCTTGGTGGCCGCGGTAAAGGCCGCAGGCTTGGTGGAAACTCTTTCGGGTTCCGGACCATTCACTGTCTTCGCCCCGACCGACGAGGCATTCGCAAAGTTGCCCGAAGGCACGATCGCGAGTCTCCTGAAGCCAGAAAACAAGGACCAATTGGTCAAAATCTTGACCTACCACGTCGTGCCCGGAAAGGTGATGGCAAAGGACGTCGTCAGCTTGACTGAAGCCACCACCGTACAGGGATCGAAGGTCGACATCGAAGTGAAGGACGGTTCGGTCATGATCGACAACGCCAAGGTCGTGAAGACAGATATCAACTGTAAGAACGGCGTGATCCACGTCCTCGACACAGTTATCCTTCCCGAGTGAGTTGACCTGACGCGGTAATCGGCCAGCGGTCGTTACTCGCGTGTGCGAAACGAGTATCATGCAACGCCGTGGTCGCTTCAGCGATTGCGGCGTTCCTCGTTTGTGAAGGATAGTTTTTTATGTGCTCAATCGATTCGCCAATGCGGCTTTTGATCCTCACGATCGGCGTTTTGGTTGGTTACGTCACCGAGGTCCGAGCCGAAGGTTTCGACGCGTTATGGGTGACTCCCAAATTCGTCATTGAGCATGACATTGAAGTCGAATGCATGTTGGACTCGGCTTCCCATTTCATTTCGCTAAAGGGTCCGGTTTGGCTGTGGGCTGGCGAAGACGTATCGCTGACTGGTTACGAAATCAGTTCGGGCAAGCGATATCAAGCTTCCACCATCTCATTCAGTTCCGATCAAATCGAAGGTGAAACAACCGTCACGGTGGCAGCGCCAACGCTTTACTTCATGGGAGCTCAAGTGTTGGGCACTGGCGCCCCGGCGCCCATTCCGGACAACTTGGATCGGTACCTCGCCTTTCCCGTTCAACGCGACGAATTAGATACACCGACTTCATACGTGTGCCTGCCAACGGAGCAATGGCATCATG
>JBCCJB010000133.1:0-9427 GCA_039028015.1 Planctomycetota bacterium | reverse complement strand
CAAACCGGACTTTGAAATCGTTCCGTTGAGTGCCAAACCGGACGCTCCAGCGGCAAGCGCCGTCGCATCGTCAAGTTCCACCGCATGTTGCCAGTCCAAACCAAACTGAAAGCCAGTGTCCGGTGAAACAACACAGATAATGGCTTCTAATACGACCTGAGGAATGGGTTGATCCATCTCTGCGAAGCGACGCATCAGATCGTCGGCAATGCGTGGTGGGGCTTCAACGACTAGCGTCTTCGTCTTTGCGATTTCACGGACGAAGCGGAGCGACTTCTTGGGAACCGTTTCAACCAGTGTTTTGAGATCTTGATGTAGCGGTTGATAGCTACGATTGACGGCGACGTACGAGAACAGCGGCGACTCGGGATCCGTTGACGAGACAATGATTTGACGACCTCGACGCACGCTGCAATAACCCAGCGGCATCAGCACCTTTTCGACCGCTTGGTCAATCGTCAGATCATCGATTCGCGTGTTAATGATTCCGGTCACCGCGTCATCCATGATCAGGTCCATGTCGGTTTCCAGCGCCATGGTGGTCAATGCTTCGCGAACGTCAGTCTCGATAAATTCTTCGTTGATCTTCAGTTCATCATCGAACGAGACAGACTCGATCACGTCTGTCGGATGATAAAGGTGAATGGGTTTGATTTGATCCGTCGACGCGGACCTATCAACGCTGTCCATCTCCAGATTTGCCGGACCCGACAAGATTTGAATCGGCGGACCATCATGGATCATCGGTGTTGATGTTGATCCTCCAATGAAATTCTCGTCACCGCCGCGTGGTGCCGAAGACGTCATTAACGACGCTTCGATCAATTGGTCCACCGTCGTCCGAGGTGGCAGCGGTCGCGAAACGCAACCCGCAAACCACAGCATCATCAAAGCGACTGCAAAGCTAGCCGAGCGAACCAATCGATGGGGCAAAAGTTCCAAATGCAAGCGCGTCAAACAAGTGCGAAACAACTACCCCAGTGATGACTTACTCGGGCGATGACAGTCATGCCAAGACGGAAACGCGGAAAGCCGCTTTATGTAGCGGCTTTCCTAACAAATCATGCTGACGCTTCTGTTTCACGCCGTGAAACAGGTTCATCAACAATTTGGCTGAGGACGAAATGGCAGTGATGCAAATCGCCTCAGCTAATTGTTGTTGAACTCCTCCCGAAAAGCGTCATTAGACCAACAGCGTTACTTCGGATGGAAAACACCGTGATTCGTGGCGTTATCCAGCGTATTAGCCGTCTTAACGCTAGCCACGGTTTAGTCGGAGAAAACCGCGGCTGGCGCCGGCCGGCTCATCCAAAGTGGCGTTGTCCAGTTAGTTGTTCGCGGTCACGGTACCAACAACGGTCGTTTCATACGTTCCGGCGGCGAAGGACCCGTAGGTGTCCGTAATGAAACTCACCGAAAGATCGAACGTGGCCGAGCCTGTGCCATTGCTGGCCGCGCCAACGGTGGCAGCCAAATCATTGGCACCGTAATCGGTGATGTCGGATGCTTGCGAAATCGTCCATGTCCCGGGTCCTGAAGTGCTGTTCAAGGCCAGTCCGAGCTGCACGTCTCGCTTGTAGGTGGGGTCCACAGTGTGTGTGAACGGTTGGTCAACGGCTAACGAAACCGTCACGCCGCCAACTGTATTGCCGATCACCGACCATGTTTGAATCGGGAACGATTGATTGGCGTCGGTTTCATCGTGCGTCAACGCCAGATCGACCGGAGCGGAAATTGAGATGTTTGTGGGGACGTTAACGGTGAACGTTTGGGAATCGGTGACTTGAGCGGATGCAGTTGAATGAAGGCCCGCAACCAAAAGTAACGCGACAGCAAACGGAGTTGAATTCTTCGTCATCGGTTTTCTTTCAAGTTTGATTTGAACGTGGGGGGACGAAAGACAAATCGTCTCGAGGACAACCAACGCTAAGTCATTCATCTCGGCCGTCCGCGATTTCTGACAGAAGTCCGAATAAGCCTGACACGATGCTTCAACAAGCAATTCGTGCCGGACAAATGACGATTCATTCTGAACGTCAGGGTGACTTCAAATTGAATCGATGTGTTGGTGCAGACATGATCAATGTGAACACCACATTGGATCGCGTGTTCACGACACGGTTGTTATCGATGTGTGCTGAGGTTGATTGCCTTTCATCAACGCAACCATCCCAGCACGATCTTTCACGCCGAGCTTTTTTCGGATTCGCAACCGGTACGTTTCAATCGTCTTGACACTCAGAAACAGCTCATCGGCGACCTGTTGATTCGTTTTGCCTGACACCAATCCGTCCAACACTTCTCGCTCGCGTTTTGATAGTTGACGGAGCGAACTGGAATGCGTTGGTGTTGGTATGTCGTAAGAACTTTGACCTGACGACCGGTGGCTGGATGTCGGTGGCTCTGGTCTCAGTCCGGGTGAATTGATTCGAACGCGGTCACCAGCGGCGGGATCGACGCGAATTGGATTGACGCCAAACGCATTGGCCGAATCGGCAACGAACTGACCAGTCATGACCCAATCGATTGCCGCTTCGAGCCGGTGGATGCGCGATGCTTGAGACAAGTAAGCACTGACGCCCTGTTGCCGCAGATGCTCGCACGTGAGCGGATCAAAGGCGGACGCCAGAACAATCACTCGAACGTTGGCCATTGATTGAGCCGACCGACAAATGGTCTGCACCGATGACGACTCGTTGGAGGTATTGCAAATGACCACATCAACGCGGTCGGCCAATCGCAGTTGGCTCGCGTGATCCCAGGTGTCATCTGCCGAGACAACTTTCAGAGTGGAGGATGTGCTCCAGGCATGCTCAAGTCCAAACCGGATCACATCGTGGCTGAGTACTAAGCCGATTCGAACTCGTGTGGGGATCGTTCTTGGAAGTTGAGATGAAGCATGAGTCATGGAGTCAAGCAATTGATTCGTAGGCGAAGAAAGTAGACGACGTTGGCAGTTCTTGTTTGCCCCGACGTCGGAGGTATCGCCCCAGCCGATCCCGACAAGGTGGTCATCGAATCAACCGGTCGTCAACTTTCGTGTCCTCATCGCATTCGATGTGGTATCCCGCACGCGAGTGCCGTTTGAATCGAATGATGCGACCGTAGCGATTGTGCTGATTGAGTACGCCCAAGAGCACGCAACCGATGCCATATCGGAGCAAACGGGCCGCCATAGCCGTGGTTGTTTTTGCGGGTTTGTCAAATTTTCTGACTTGGAACGCCCGTTTGGCCCGGCGTGCACCGCATGGCGACCTACGTTTTCGAGAACCTTCATGCGTGGGTTCCGATTCGTGCCTCCATCCCGCTGGATTCGTTGATCAATCATGCGTCAAGCTGCCAACCCACTGCGTCCCGAGACCAACCGCCAAGAGCAATTTGAAGACATCAAGCGCCGCATTCATGGCAAGCTTGTCGACAAACTGGATTTATCACGCGTGGGCGAGTTGCAGGGTGATACGCTCAAACGCGAAATCCGCATGGTGGTCGAACACCTTTGCGATGCTGAAGACACACTGCTGAATCGTCAAGAGCGCGAGCGAATCGTTGACGAAGTGCTCGACGAAACGTTTGGACTGGGACCCTTGGAATTGATTCTTAAAGATGCCGCTGTCAGCGACATCTTGATCAACGGCCCCAAGAGCATCTACGTCGAGAAAGGCGGGCGGATGCAGAAGACAGACGTTGAGTTTCGCGATGGCAAGCACCTGCTGCAAATCATTGATCGCATCGTCAGCAAGGTGGGACGGCGAGTCGATGAGACGCAGCCGATGGTCGACGCTCGCTTGGAAGATGGGTCGCGGGTCAATGCGATCATTCCGCCGCTGGCTCTCGATGGTGCGGCCGTTTCCATTCGGCGTTTTGGCAGCAATCCGCTCAAGCTTGAAAACCTGTTGGGTTACAAGGCGTTCACACCTGAAATGGTGATGTTGCTGGAAGGCTGCATCAAGGCGCGATGCAACATGATCATCGCCGGTGGTACCGGCTCGGGTAAAACGACATTGCTCAATACCCTGTCATCCTTTATTGGTCACGACGATCGGATCGTCACTATCGAAGACGCTGCTGAATTGCAGTTGCAGCAAGATCACGTGGTTCGTTTGGAAACGCGTCCGCCCAACATTGAAGGCAATGGCGCGGTCACGGCGACGGATTTGGTCAAGAACGCCCTGCGTATGCGTCCTGAACGAATCATCATCGGCGAATGTCGTGGTGGTGAAACGTTGGACATGCTTCAGGCGATGAACACGGGCCACGACGGATCATTGACCACGATTCACGCCAACACGCCCCGCGACGCGATCGCTCGTTTGGAAACACTGGTGATGATGGCCGGTTTCGATCTGCCAGTGAAAGCCATTCGCCAACAGATTTCAGGTGCGGTCGATGTACTGATCCAAGCCAACCGATTGCAAGGCGGTCCTCGTCGTGTCACAGCCATCACCGAAGTGGTCGGCATGGAAGGCGACACCATCGTGCTGCAGGATATCTATCGATTCAAGCAGATGGGTATCAACGAAGAGGGTAAAGCGTATGGACACTTCGAATGCACCGGAGTTCGCCCAGGATTCATGGAAAAGCTGGAAGCAGCCGGGGTCCGTTTGCCTGCATCGGCATTCCGCGAACGCGTCATGATGGATGCATGATCGAGCGCTCGTTTGTAACACGCTAATTGCACCGATTCCCTTATCACATCGCCGTTAAACCGATTCTATGACCGCGCTATTAATCATCATCGCCGTTGGCGTGTTCGTTGCCTCGCTGGTAGCACTCGTTGCCAGTGTGCTGGTGCCGTCGGAAGAGACGACTGCTACGGAAGATCGTCTTGAGCAGCTTGCGTTGGGCAAGCGAGCCGAATCGACCAGCGAATCGAAGTCGTCGTTGCTGATGGACAGTGGTGAGGAATCCGCGTCAGCGATCACCCAGTGGTTTGGCAGCATGCCAACCCTGGCGAAATACATCGATCAAGCGGACCTCAATCTGACCAGTAGTCAGGTGATCTTGATGTCGGTCGGATTGTTCGGTTTGGGTGTGGGTGTGATCATCGCCAGCCCGTTGCCATGGCTCTTTGGTCCAATCGTCGGAGCGATGCTCGGCACGTTGCCGTTCTTGTACATCTTGTGGGTCCGCAAACGACGGATTTCAAAGTTTGGCAAGCAGATGCCGGACGCCTTGGAATTGCTCAGCCGATCGCTTCGCGCCGGCCACTCATTGCAGGCAGGCTTTGGACTGGTCGGTGATGAGACCTCAGCGCCGCTGGCAACTGAATTCAAACGCTGTTTTGAAGAACAGAAGTTTGGTATTCCGTTGGACGAATCGATTGAAGACATGGCCGACCGCATTCCCAACATGGATTTGCGTTTCTTTGCCACCGCAATCTTGCTGCAACGTCAGACCGGTGGTGATTTGGCTGAAATCCTCGACAAGATCGGCCACCTGATCCGTCAACGACTTGAGATTCAAGGAACCATCCAAGCCTTGACGGGCGAAGGCCGCATGTCGGGAACCGTGCTGCTGGGTCTGCCGCCGTTCCTGTTCCTGGTGATGCTGAAAGTCAACTACGAATACATCATGACACTGTTTCGCGATGACCTGGGCACCTACATGATTGCCTCCGCGATTGTGACGCAGTTAATCGGAGCACTCGTGATCAAAAAGATCATCACGATCAAAGTCTGACTCCGCACCGAGCGTCTCAACAAACAAATTCCCCTAACACCGTAACGTTTTCGTTTCCACGTGATCATGGCCATGTTCTCCAATTCCTGCGACGTAATTCCGATGGCGTTGATGCTCGCTGAAACGAGCACCGACGCGGGCGGCAGCGTTCTGCTTAGTCCCGTCGTCTTGGTGACGATTGCCATTTTTGTGGGTGTCAGTTCGGTCGCGTGGTTCGTGCTCAGCCGCGTCAGTGGTGATGATCAAGCACCGGCCGAAACCCGGTTGGAACGTTTGAAAGATCCTCGCAAAGCATTACGCGAACTCGAAGACGAGGAAAAATCACGCAGCAAGAATGAGGCGTTGACCGCAGCTTTGGAAAAAGCGGCCAATCCGCTTGCCGATAAGATGACCGGCAATGAAGCCGAGATGGGCAAGCTTCGCGAAAAACTGATGAACGCCGGTTTTCGACGCGAATCAGCGCCGCTGGTTTACAAAATGATTCAGGCCATTTCGATCGGGGCGTTTTTGCTGCTCAGCGGCGTGGCGGGATTCGTCATGGACGGGCTGACTCAAGCGATGATGCTCAAGATCGCCGGCGGCATGGTGCTTGGTTATTGCTTGCCGGCCATCGCGTTGTGGTGGATGCGCAGCAAACGAATGGAAGCGATCTTTTTGGGATTGCCTGATGCCTTGGACTTGATGGTCGTTTGTGTGGAAGCGGGTTTGGGTATCGACCAAGCGTTGCGCAAAGTTGCCGACGAAATGGCAAAGAGCCACAAGGCGATCGGTGAAGAGTTTGCCATCGCGAATTCGCAGTTGCAGTTCGGTCGCACGCGATCGGAGGTGCTGATGGCGTTGGGCTACCGCAGTGGTGTCGAGGACCTCAAGCAACTCGCATCGATCTTGATCCAAGCGGACCGGTTTGGTTCCAGTGTCGCCAATGCCTTGCGAGTCCAGAGCGATTCAATGCGTACCAAACGTCGCCAAATTGCGGAGGAAAAAGCAGCCAAGACGGCGGTGAAAATGATCTTCCCGCTCGTCATCTTTATCTTCCCGGGCATCTTTGTCGTGCTGCTGGGGCCAGCGGCCATCAGCATGTATCGCCAACTGCTCAATCCGTCCTAATTGAGTTTCCGCATGCCGGCGTTGGGATGGATCGTTCGCCAAGCTGCCTTGGCCGTTTCCTTCATTGGAATGCGCTTTAGCCAGTCGATGGCTCGGGCCTGACTTTGAAAAGCAATCCGGTGCACCGGAGAATTGGTAATGGTGCCTGCCGCGACGGTGGAAATGGTTGCGGTTTGTTTTTGTTTGTAGGGTTGCTCACCGTAACCCATGTCGATGACATCGATCGCGTGTTCGGTCGCGGCGCGAACCAGTTCCACAAACAATGCCGTCCCGGGTGAATACTTGGCGAGACCAAGATCATAGGTAGGAAACCAGTAGTGCAGCCGGCCTCGTTCGACCATGCCCACGTGCGCCGCCGCGACGCGATCACCTGCCCACAGCACCGATAGCAGGCCGCGCATCGGCGAATCGGCGAACGATGTCGACCCATCCGTATCTTTCAGCGGATCGCTGTAAAGTTCGTCGATCAATTTTCGTGTCCACTCGGGAGCGAACAGATCCAAAATATGCGTGCGTTGATATTGATCGCGTTTCCACTGAATCGTCTGCTGAAGCACATTGGGACAGCGGCAGTCGACCTCCAAACGCAAGGATCCCACTTCGCGTGACAATTTGCGAGTCTTTTGGCCTTGCTTGCTGATCGTCCGATGTTGCTGTTGCAGCAATTCCAGGAATGCTGGGCTATCACCGTTGAAGTCAGCGCGGTAGGCCTTCACGGTTTGCAGCTGGTGCTGATCAATCAAGTGATCAGTGCCTCCGACCAATGCGTGACAATCGAAGGCGACGACGCCCATCGCTTTCAGGATAGCGGTCCAGTCGATCTCGAGCTCCGGCGGTCCAATCACATAGTGAGCGTCGTTGAGAAAACGACCCACCGGAACGCCCACAACGCGACCAAACCCAACCCTGCGGCAATGGAATGGAAGAAACGCGGGGCCAACATCTTGGTGCTCGATCCGCGCCACCCAGACATCATTTCGGGCGCGTCCCACGGCCTGGGCGAAGCGAGTCGAGAAGAACGGGGCTTCGTAGACCGACTGATCTTCGCGGTACGATTCCCAAGCGGCAAGATCGCTCGACGTCAGCTCTTCGAGTGAAAGGACGTCAATGTCTACCCGAGACGAAGTCGGGCTCATTGCGGCAGAACTCTCGCGGTCGAGTTCCGCACCCCGGCAACACTTACCCTAGCGCCGAGCCTTTTTGATTTTGGCACCGCCCTGGCGGACTTTGAACTTCGGATTGCTTTTGCAAATAACGTAAATGCGTCCACGACGCTTAACGACCTGGCAATCGGGGTGACGGTATTTCAGGGCGCCGATGCTGCTAACGACCTTCATGGGATGCTACTTTGGCGGGCGACGGACAGATAGATAAATTTTGTCGCACGAGAATAGCGAAATTACCACTGACAGCAATGCCAACCGACATTCCGAACTTCCGTGTGCCAAATGTCGCTCTTCGTCTGAAAAACACTCAAAACCCGGCTCATCTGACGATCCGCGTCGCTGAAGATTCGCTTGTCGCCGGTGAGTTGGCTTTGGTAATACGCACAGCATGGGTCCCTCTCGCTCTGATGATCGCCGTCGTCGTCGTGTCCTGCTGCACGCTGCGACGCTCGATCCGTCCGGTTTTGCAGCTCAATCACGCTCGGGAGCACATCGCGATTCGACCGCTCAAGCTGCCAATTACGGCACACGCGTTCGCCAATCATTGCGCGGTCGCTGGTTTCAATTGGTTCCGATGTCAGGCATTGCTCTCACGCAAGTTAGCGCGGCGTTGGTGTTGCTGGTGTCGCTGCTGATCGGAATGCATGCGGCGGCGATACGATTTCCCGGTGTCGCATCGCGACCGGAATTGGTCGCCGTCATGCGGTTGGATCTGCCAGGAAGCTTGGCGGCATACCTTCAGTCGATCGTTCATTTGATGACCGCTGGTGTCTGCATCCTGATTTATCAGTTGCGACGATACCGTAACGATGACTTTCATGGCGGATATCGTCTATGGCGAATCGTGGCCTCGGCCGCCGTGTTTGCCTCACTGGTGACGATCGTTCCGATGGTCTCGTTGTGTGGTGCGCTACTCGAGTGGGGTTTTGGACAACGTGTTGCATTGTCCGGAAACGACTGGGTTGGGCTGTGCGTGACGTTGGGTGGTGTCATGCTTGCGCTTCGTCTGATGACAGAACTATGGTCATCTCGCATCGCCATGATTTTGATGGTCATCGGTTGCACATTCGCAGCGGTTCCCGTTCTGCATCAGTGGAACCTGTGGTCGACGGCTCCGGCAATGCTGGTTGCCAGCGCGTTGTTGCTCGCGTCCACGCTTTGGCTGTTGTCGTGCACGCTTTACCTTCGCCAGCTGTATGCTGATGTCCGCGGCATTTCACCTCAAACGTCATGGATAACACGCTTGCGTGAGGTTTCGCTGGCACGTCGACCGAGCTCAGACGCCACCGAATCGTCATCATCGCGCGTTGGTAAACAAAAGCGTCAACAGACCACGCCCAGATCGAGCAAAAATGCGACCGGTGACAGGTCCAAACCCAAGCGTGGATTCTTTTTCCGCAGGCGAGCCAAGGCGGAGGAGTCAGCAGGCGATCAACCCAAAGCGGCCCAAAGTGCAACGAAACCAAAACCCCAAT
>JBCCJB010000132.1:0-9432 GCA_039028015.1 Planctomycetota bacterium | reverse complement strand
CACGGGACGTGTTAATTGCCCCACGAGGTTGTCGCGAATATCAGCGGGTTCGGCTAAGTAACGATTGGAGATCGCTGACAGTACACCGAGCCGGGGAGGACGCAGGGACGTGCCGGAGAATCGGGATCGCAACAAGGTTTCCGCGTCGTGCATGCTGGCGGTGTGGAAGGCTGCCGGCACGGCAATCTCAATGCATGCGATTCCGGCTTGTGTGATGTGCTTCTTTGCGACGTCAATCGCCGCTTGATCCCCGGAGATGACAGTCTGATTGGGCGCGTTTTGATGCGAGACCGAAACCTCGTTCGCGCAGGGCAACGCTTGCAAAAGCGCCGCGACGCGAACTGGTGTGGCTCGAATCGATAGCATCGCGCCGCCGGCGCGTCCTGCAACGACAACAGCATCGCTCCGAAGTTTGGTAAATTCGATGGACTGTTCCATCGTCAGCGATCCAGCGCACCACGCCGCCGTGCATTCGCCAAAGCTATGTCCCAGCACGACGTCGGGACGCCAACCCAAACGTGACATCGCATCGGTCATCATCATGCCGACGCCAAGAACCCAAAGCTGAGTCCACCAAACGTCGCGTCCTAGGGCTTTATCAGGGTCGTCGAGTCGATGAGCGATACCTTCCAGCCCACGTGATTGAAGTAGTGCATCAAACCGATCCAAAAACTTCAGAGTCCCGTCATTGAGATCCGCCCACGCGGGTCGCTCGGCATATTGCGAGCCTTGGCCAGGGAACAGCCACGCGGTTCGTGACAAGTGCTGAGTGTTGGCGTGCGGTGAGGTGACTCGCAGAAAACCTGCGTGACAGTTGGCGGTGCCGGTTTGTCGCGACTTGACTGGGCCGTCGAGTAGATCGCGTGCTGCTGCGGCAAGTTGATCAGGCGACTCCCCAACGACGGCAGCTTGAAGTGCACTTCTTCGCCACTGTGTTTCCGAAGTCAGGTAATCATGATCGCGCTTTGCCGTTGCCCAATGCTCCGTCGGTCCAGAGGCAATCGATTGCAATTGTTCTGCGATCTGTTCAATCGACGATCCATCAATCCGAACACATTGAACCGAATCGTCTGTTCGGGCTTCGCGTGCCGGGGCCTTCGTATTCGCAGAAGTGATACTCGTGTTCGCCGACGTGATACTTGTCGCCGCGGATGTTGGCGAGCGATTTTGCATCACGGGACTCGTGCCAATGCGATAACGAATCTGATAACCGTCCGCGGCAGTTTCCGTGATGGATCGGGTTTCGTCCTTGCTGGTCGGAAGGAGTGTTTCCGCCAACGCCCGAACGAAACCATGCCCTCCACGAAGATCGCCAATTTGAGATGCGAGACGTTGCGATTCAGCACGATGTTCTCTCGCGGGATTTGAAGCGTTGGCGTCAAAGGATGGGTTGGCAACAAAGCCCTCCTGCAACCCATCAATGACGCCTAAAACCGTTTGCCCATCGGCGATCGCGTCGGGGAGCCGCCGGCACAGCATGATTGCGACGCCCTCTCCCGGACAGATTTGAGTTTGAGCGTCGGAACAATCCGCTGCCTTTTCTAAGCCATCCGGCTGGTACTTTCGTTGTAACTGTTGCCATGCGACCTCATCCATCGATCGCTGCGCGATGCCCACCGCAACAAGGTCACACTGTTTGGCTTGCAAGATTTCCGAAGCCGTCAATAACGCCAATCCACCCGATGCCTCATCTGCGTCGACCGCGCAAGCCCCACCCATCCAGTCGAACGTGCGGGTCAATCGCGATGCCAAAGTGCTCGCAGTGAACCCACCGGTCTCATCACGAAGAGCCCCGTAGCGATTGAAGAGCTGGTCACCCATCTGGTCAATCAGCTGATCGGTCAGCTTGCTTTCAATCTCAAGTTCGGCAGCCGCGATCGAAACCCAACCTTTGATCTCAGGCAATCGAAGGCCGACCTGCAACGCGTTGCTGAACTCGCCACCAAATTGGGTGCCAATGACAACACCGATGCGCTTGGGATCAATCACCGCATCACATGCGTGCATCTCCGCCAACGCTTGGCTGGTCGCATCGACCAGCATCAATTGAGCGGGATTGGCATGTGCGATCAACTTGGGTGGAATGCGATACGCTTGAGCGTCGAACTGAAAGTCACTGACGTATCCACCGTGACGAGTCGCGTGACCCATCCTTGACGCCGGAGGTGGACCGATCGCGGATTTTCCGCAGCGCAGCAATCGTTCAAATTCTGTAACTCCCGTTCCGCCGGCTACGACAATGCCGCGACCCACGATGGCCATTGGAATGTGCTCTTCGACTGGCTCAGACTCAACGTTCGATGGTTGTTTGTCGGTTGAAGCCGAAGCCTTTCTGACACTCGATGTCACGTTTCGGGCAGGATTTGCGTTGACGGGTCGCGAAACCGAAACGTGTGCATTCAATCCACCAATGCCAAATGCGTTGACGGCTGCTCGCTGGACGCCTTCACCAATTGGCGAGGTTTCCGGCCACGCCGTTGGATGGTCAACGACACGCAGACGGTTTGCAGGCCAATCGAATTGACGTGTTGGATTTTCAAAGTGAATCGTTTGAGGAATGACGCCGCGTCGCATTCCAATCAAACACTTCACCAATCCAACCAGACCAGCCGCTTCCAGTAGGTGACCCAGGTTGCTTTTGACACTTCCAATCAGCAGTGGCTGATTCGGGCTGGCGCATTGACTCTCTTGCTCGGATAGGATCGCGGTCAAACTCTCAAGCTCGGTCGCGTCACCGATCTGAGTGCTCGTTGCATGGCATTCCAGATAGTCGACATCCAACTCTTTTGTGCTGCCCGTTGCAGCGCGACGGATTGCGAGCTGTTGCCCTTCACTTCGCGGCGCCCACAGCCCCTTACCTTTGCCATCCGATGCGACACCCACGCGCTCCACCGTTGCGTGAATCGGTAATCCCCACTGTCGCGCTCATCGACTGCTCGCCAACACAACCGCGACGTAGCCTTCGCTGCTGATCAAGCCGCTCGCGCGATTGTCAAACGGATAGCAGTCGTCGTCGCTGCAAGCACCCGACTGTGAAAACAGAACCAAGTTGTCCGCGTTGTTGTAGGTTGCTCCGCCCACGATCGCGACATCCAGCCGTCCGGTACGGATCGCGTTTCTCGCGTGCTGCAAAGCGAGCAAGCTGGACGAACAAGCGGCATCGATGACTTCGCGCCGACCGCGAAAATTCAACAATCTTCCGACGAGTGACGCCGCGCAATAAGCCGCCACGTG
This sequence comes from Planctomycetota bacterium, assembly GCA_039028015.1. Lineage (GTDB taxonomy): Bacteria > Planctomycetota > Planctomycetia > Pirellulales > Pirellulaceae > Rhodopirellula. The sequence goes on along the minus strand of JBCCJB010000132.1, from coordinate 6,198 downwards.
CGGACTGTTGCGATCATTGGATGTGGGGCGATTCGAGCGAATCGCTTCGGCAACGCGTTGTCGAAGACGGTCGCGGGTTGCCGGACCAATCTTCGTACCGACATCCGTATCCTCGAGCACCCCAACGGCTTCGTCGGCAAGCGTAGCCATCGCCAATGGTCCGCCATCTCGAGTGCCGCCACTGTGACCGACAAACACACCAGCGCGATTGGGATTCCACCCGGATTTGGTACCGACATCGGCATCGCCAAAAGCATGTCTTAGTGCGGAGGCTGCAACATGAGCGAGTTGCGTATGGGTGACGTCAAACCGACCTAACAGATCGATTTGATGCTGCAGCTCGCTGTCAGGTGGTAAGTCATCAACGCAGCCGCCGCGATCGCTGTATGTTTTCCCGATCATCTGACGTCGGGCATCAAAATAGAGCGATCGGTCGAGTCGCTCGACCGGCATCGGTTCAATGGCCGATCGCCCGTCAAATAAGAGTTCCTCAAAATCGGCGATGCCGTTGACGTGCCCCGGCAAACGAACATCAAAGGCGCAGATCACAACATCGTCATCGCATTGACGGGCATGGCCCAAGTCGTCGGCATTTGGTGCGGGCTGATTGTCCGTTGCTGATGATTCGAAAGGTTTCCTCAGACGCGAATTTGGCACCTGTTTATCCGTAATGGGACGAATTGGATGCGGTCGCTTGGTTGCTCCCGATGACGCTCCGGCCCAGCGATTTGCAATTTCAAGTATCGCATCGGTTCCGATGATCGGCGGCGGCGGCAGTTTTTCGCCCGTGATGACTTCGTCAATCTGACGTCGATCGAATGTGGGATCGTCTCGGAAGTAAGGCAAAAACGTGGCAACAAAAGGTTCGGCGGCACGAGCCAATGGGTCCGGTGCCGTTTTCGGCTTGGCTTCACTGCTGGTTTGAGATTGGGCAAACACGCTTCCGTTGGTGTTCTTGCCTGAAAGGGATGAACGCGTTGTTAGCCAGTCGGATGTTGCTTGTTGAAAAGCCGTTTCGAGGTCTTTGATCGATGTGCCATCGATTGCCGTCAGGTGGATTGTTCTTCCGTCCCACTTAGGTTGATGGATTATGGTCGCGATCACCCGCGCGACCCAATCAACCTCAACGAGGTTTTTTCGTTCCAGACCACCAAAACCAAGCTTGCCAAACCAGGACTCGTCACTGGCCAAATTCGGCAATCCAAAACGCGCGGCCAGGCTTTGGTACATCGAAAAGGCACCGTGGATCGTGCGATCATTGGACACCGGAGCAAGCCCCGAGCGATCAATCACGATCGAAGGTCGGTAGATCGTTAGCGTGTCAAACCAGCATTCCGCCGCCGCCTTGGTGACCTTGGATTCTGCAATTGACTTGCTGTGTTCGTAATCGTTGGCAAAAGATTGTCCGATGTCATTTTCGTTTTCTAAGACACGACCTTCGCGTTGACCGCAAACGTAAGCGGTTGAAACGTGATGCAATCTCGGAATCTTGAGATCGCGTACCAGTGACAAAACCGATTCCGTTCCGCCCACATTGGTTCGATAAGGCTCGTTGCACGGGGACTGCGATGCTGGTGCAAAGCTAAGGTTTGCCGCGCAATGCAGCATGGCATCCCACCGTCCGGCTTGTCGCTTGAGCAACCGGGCATCAGCACCTTGCTCGGGAGTCACCAAATCGAAATCGAAGACATCCGGCCTCGGCAGTCGTGCTGCCCAAGCAGTTTCAAAACGTCGTAGAATCGACTCAAGACGCGATGCGGGCGAATGGCCGTGTTTGGAACGAACCAGCACGCTACAGTGAACCCCCAACCGCAGCAAATGTGCCAACGTGGTTGAACCCACCATCCCGGTCGCGCCGGTCATCAATAGCGAGAGGTCAGGTGACGACATCAGACCACGGGTGGAAGGGATGTGAGTGAATCTCTCTTAAATCGATACCTTCCAGATTAGTTGGCCAACCACAAACAAAAATCCACCTCCTTCAATTGACCCACCAACGGTCCCAGGGACGCCTTTCAATCGAAATAACTGCCACGATCGCGATAATGCGTGTCAATGGTCATCGAGATTTGCGACGGCGACGCGGATCGCGGATGCCAGATCAGTGATGTGGTTTTCCGTCGTTGCAAACGATGTTACGAATCGAAATAGCCCCTCGCGGTCGGACAACTCATGTTCACTCAAGTGAAGCGGAGGCCATGGATAGAATTTCGCGCCAGCTGTCGTTAGCTGATCGGCCAGTGGGTGTTCCATGATGGCGAACACTTCGTTGCTTTGAGGTTGCCAAGCCAAACGGATTCCATCGAGGGATTCGAATTCCTGGGCCAGTTGCGATGCCATCGTGTTGGCGTGACGTGCCAACTTGATCCACAGTGAGTCAGTAAGGTACGCATCAAACTGGCTCGACATGAACCGGGATTTTGAAAAGAGCTGTGCAGCTCGCTTGCGCAAGAAAGGCATCGGTTTGGATTGTTCGGGGTGAAAAAATATGATGGCTTCGGCGCACCAACAGCCATTCTTTGTGGCACCAAACGACATCACGTCGACACCTGATTGCCACGTCAATTCAGCGGCACTGACATCGAGATGCACCAGAGCATTGGCAAATCGGGCTCCATCCATGTGCAGCGGCAATCCAGCCTCGTGCGCCACCGCGGCGATGGCTTTCGTTTCGTTCGGTGTGTAGACGGTCCCGAGCTCGGTTGCCTGCGTGATGCTGACGGCCATCGGCTGGCCGCGATGAACGAAATTGGGATCAAATTGATTGATTGCATCGCGGAGTCGGTCCACTTCGATGCGACCCGCCAAACCATCGATGGGTGCAAGCCGGGCACCACCGGTCAGAAATTCAGGTGCGCCGCCTTCGTCCTCGATCAAATGGGACTCGCGGTGACAGAAAACGACACCACCGGGTCGATTGAAAGCGGACAAAGCAAGGCAATTTGCTGCCGTGCCGGTGCCGACCAGGATTACCTCAACCTCTTTTTCGAACAACTCGCAGAAGTGTATTTCCACAGTTCGGTCCTGCTCGCTGGCGCCGTAAGCGGGTTGGTAACCAACGGCTGCAGTCGCTAGCGATTCAGCAATTTCAGATGCCACGCCGGCCCAATTGTCACTGGCGAACCACAATGAATCGCTCTCCCTTGTCAAGTTGCGAAACCAAACCGAATGTCATTCAAACCCACAAATCTGCATCGAGGTTGCGATAGCTCATCGCCTCGGCCAAATGTTCCTCCCCGATTGCTTGGGCGTCATCCAGGTCAGCGATGGTTCTGGCCACGCGAAGGATTTTGTCATGAGCTCGAGCGGATAGACCTAATGATTCAACGCCCAACTTCAAAATCTCTGTGCTGGACGTATTGAGCTCGCAATGCTCGCGAACTTGCCGACTCGTCATTTGTGCGTTGTACCGCACCGGTGAACTTGCAAACCTCGCGGCTTGCTTGGCGCGTGCTCGCACAACAGCGGTTCGCATTGACTCGCTACTTTCGCTGGACGCCTTGCGTGATGCCAACTCTTCAAAGGGGACCGCCGGCACCTCGATGTGAATGTCGATCCGGTCCAAAAGCGGACCCGAGATCTTTCCCATGTAGCGTTCGATCTGAGGCGGCGTGCAATTGCAACTGCGACGTGGGTCGCTGCGATAACCGCACGGGCATGGATTGGCCGCGGCGACCAACATGAAATCAGCGGGAAAGGTCGTGCTGCGGAGCGCCCGTGAAATCGTGACGTCACCGTCCTCCAGCGGTTGACGCATGACCTCAAGCGTCTTGCGATTGAACTCAGGTAGTTCATCAAGAAACAGGATACCGTTGTGTGCCTTGCTAATCTCGCCAGGCGATGGTGGACTGCCACCGCCGACCAATCCTGCGTCGCTGATGGTGTGATGGGGACTACGGAACGGACGTCGCGCGAGCAACGGTTGATCAGCGGGAAGCTGACCCACGGCACTATAGATCCGTGTGGTTTCGATGGACTCAAGTGGTTCAAGCGGCGGCAAGATCGTGGGGATGCGTTTGGCCAGCATGGTTTTGCCGGATCCCGGTGGACCAATCATCAGTAGGTTGTGTCGTCCTGCTGCCGCGAGTGTCATGGCTCGCTTGGCCGTTTCTTGGCCACGCACGTCGGCAAAGTCGACGTCGTAGACGCTGAACTGTTCAAACAACTCGTCAACGCGACCGGGCACCGGCGGCACATCGACCGCACCGGAAAAGAAAGCAACGCATTGCGCCAGAGAATCAACACCGATGACCTCGATCTCTTCCACCACGGCGGCTTCATGAGCGTTGGCCGATGGCACAATCAAACCTTTCAGCGAGGCGTCTTTTGCCGCTTCGATAGCGATCGACAACGCACCTTTGACCGGACGCGTGATGCCTTCCAGTGCCAATTCGCCGACGACCGCATAGTCTTCCAATCGATCGGAGCTCAGCTGACCGCTGCCCGCCAGCACGCCGAGCGCCACCGGCAGATCAAACGACGGTGCTTGTTTGGGCAAGTCTCCGGGGGCCAAGTTGATGACGACGCGATCCTGAGGTCGCACAAAACCACTGTTGACGATCGCTCGTTCAACACGATGCGTGGATTCTTTGACGGCGGTATCGGGCAAGCCGACCAAGATAGTTTTGGGCATCGCCGCCGGTGAGATGTCCACTTCCACGTCAACGGGCATGGCTTCGATGCCAAGCAGCGTGAAGGTTTTCAGTCGTGCCAGCATCGAGCGATTCCCCAGTGAGACATCTTTCGGGTGAAAGACAAATCACCCGGAAGTGTCGTAACTGGCGTCGACGCAATCAAGTGGGCAGCGACGCTGGTCAGATCGATCGGGATGACGCCTCTGAAAGCAAGCAATTTATTGCGCGAAGATTGACCGCTGGCGGATGCCGAACTGCATTGTTCGATCAGAGGATTCCTGTTTGGCAATCCGTCTGGTTTCGCGGTGAGTTGCTGTGACACTTTCCATGATTTTTTGAGGCGAAGCTGAATGGGACGACGTGTTCGTGTTTCGTGGTGGTATGAGGCTCGTCGGCCACTTAGTTTGGTTTTCGTTGCAACAATCTTGCCTGGAACACTTGTGCTGGCCGGAGGCGACGGCTGGAAACAGGTTCCTGACCGCACTCCCATTTTAGTGATTGATGGTGATGGGTTTGCGGGGGCACCGGTCAGATCCGTCGATATCAGTCACGACGGCCGGTATCTCGCCGCGGCCAGCGATGCGGTGGTACGGGTTTACGATTTGCAAACCAGTGAGACCGTCTGCACCTTTCGTGGCTATCAAGAGGGCAACGGTTCACCGGTCGGCTATGTCTCGCGAGTCGTCTTTTCGCCACTCGGACGTTATTTGGTCATGGGCGTCAGCGATAACACGCTGGCGGGTTCCACTCGTGTGTTGGACCTAGAGAATCCCGGACGCCTTCATCACTTGGTCGAAGGTCATATCGGCTGCACGACGATGGTGTCGTTCTCGCCCGATGGCAACTACATGGTGACATCGGGATGCGATGGCAATGAGTTTCTGTATCGATGGCATCAAGATTCGGGCACTGCCACGAAGTTGTTGAATTTGAGCGAGGAGAAGCCCGAACGAACATCCGCGTTGCTGCCGAATCACAAAGACCATGTGGATGATTCGTCTGTGCCAAAAGAGACGATTGTCTATCGCATGTTGTTACCTGATCCTCTGTCGGTAGGACACGTTGATGCGGATACCGAGCCGATCAGTTCGCAACAGCGAACCGCGATTCCTGACACGCGTTTTACTTCGGACAGTCAATTTTTAATCTCAACGCGTCATCAAATGGTCTGGGACTTGGCTCGTCAGGGTCCCGTCTTTGATGCTAACGAGTTACCTAGATCGATCCGACAACTTGGTCGTTCGCTCGACGATCGATCATTTGATGATTATCAGGCACTTCATGGTTTGCTTGCGGCAGTGAACGTGTCTCCGAGACCTGATAGCCCACTTTGCGTGCAGCCTTTAATCACGGCTGGTCCCGAGAAAACGTTTCACATCGGTCTGTGGCGGTACGGGAAGGAAGAACCATCTGCAGTTTTTGACGTTAGCTACTACGTCACGGCAATTGGTTGGAACACGCAAGCTCGCATACTTGCTGCTGCTGATCAGCTTGGTCGCATCACGGTTTGGCGGATGGATTCCGAGAAAAAGACGTCGATTCGGTCGGGCAGCAAACAACTTTG
>JBCCJB010000131.1:0-9482 GCA_039028015.1 Planctomycetota bacterium | reverse complement strand
GTCAAAATCAGCGTGATGGTGACCGGCCCACTCAACGCCTGCCATAGCTTTGTCAGTAACGCTCGACCTTGCGTTTTATCGAGCAACAGGGTGCTTTGAATTCGCCGCCGGACACGACGCCCCGCAGAGCCCGTCAACTTGTCACCGCTTTTGATGACTTTCCTGGACGACTTTGCAAACGACGCTTCAAATTGACCGATCGACGGGTTAGCGATGTCAGGTGACCAATTTGCTGAGGTTCGTAATTGCTCGACTGATCGCCCTGATCCAAGATTAAAACTGTCTTCCTCTGGAATGCGGCGTCGAACCAATTGATGAAACAAAGCAACAGCAGTCGTAGCGAAAGCGGATGTCGTCGTTGTGCCGCTGCCGCCAATCGCCATGCTGTATCGTGAAATCCTGACTTCATCGCGGTCACACACCAGAATATGCGACGATTCCAATCATCGCGTTTGGGCGTTGGCGTCTCATGTGGCGGTTGTCCTAGTTCTGGTAATCCCTCAAGCTCGCGAGCCGCATTGACAATGTGGAAGCCTTGGGATCGTTGATCAGCCGATAGTGTTGAATTTGCCGATTGATCATGAACGCGGTAGATAAGATGAATTCGATCAATATTTTTTAGATCCCCCACACGCATCAGTCGTAGCCACAGGTCGTAGTCCTCCGCCGCCGGATATTGATCGCGGTAACCACCTGCAGCAATCGCTTTCTCCGTGCGCATCACCACGCACGATTGGAAGAATGCATTCGCCAAACCGTTTTGATGACGTTGCGAGATTTCGGTGCTCGTGAGTGGGTGTTTCGCCAACAGACCAATCGGTCGATCCTCCGCTGTCACCGCAAAGCCTTGACCGGAAACGGCGGCCAAGGCTGGATCATCAACCAAGCAGCCGACTTGATCGCTCAGCCATGTCCGTGTTGCCCAATCATCCGAGTCAATCCATGCTGCAACTGATGTGGCACAACTTCGCAGCAATCGATCACGTGTCACAGCGCGACCCATGTTGGCTTGCGTGGACCATTGGAATCTAGAATCATTTTGCTGCCAGAGTTTGAGTCGATCCACGGTCTTATCAGTCGAGCCGTCGTCCAAAACTTTTACGGTGATTTGCCCGCTGTAATCCTGGTCGAAAACACTACGAATTGTGGCATCAATGAAGGCGTCGCAATTGAATGCCGGGATGAGCACCGTGACATCCGGTAACTCGCGATGTCTTGATGCCGCAGATGGTCTGGTCAAGGTTATCGACTGCCAATGCAATAAAAGAATCCGAGCTGCAACGATTTTGCGTTTTGATCGCTAGACTACGCCGCATTCCGTTTTCAAGATCCATCAGATGAATCAAGCGTATCGGGATTATTGTCGCTCACTTCTCTTTCAGTTTCCGTGGATCGGATCTCATCTGCAAGGATGGTATCGCGACGCTGAAACGTTGCATCGACTGCAGCCAGGACATTTTTATTCACCGCTTGCTGACGAGGCCAGTATCGAGGCGTTTGGTCGATTTGATGTGGGTGAAACGCGGACGCTGGATGGTTCAGAAACATGTCTTCTCGGTATCGATTTGCAAGACGAGCAACAGCTTGCCCTCGTCAATCGTTGGCATGAATCCGGCCTGTTAGAACCATCGGTTTTTCAGCGTTACGTGCCCAACAACGACTATTTCGGTTTTTCCGACGCGCTCGTGTTGAGCGCAACTTTGCGAGATCGGCCGCCGCAGCGGATCGTCGAGATTGGAGCGGGTTTTTCGACCCGGGTCATTTTGGATCAGCTTGATGCGATGCCGAATCACGACACTCAAGTCACGGTGATCGATCCCGATTGCAATCGACTCAAATCAGCGATGAAGCCCGGTGACGGCGAACGATTGGATCTACGCGAGCGATCACTGCAACAAGACGATGTGCAGGAGTGTGAAGCGCTGGGACCCAACGATATTTTGATGGTGGATTCTTCGCACGTGTACAAAATCGGAAGTGACGTGCAAATGATTTTTGAGCAGCTGCTGCCAGTGTTATCAGTAGGCGTTCGCATTCATTTCCACGACATTTTCTATCCCTTTGACTATCCGATATCGTGGCTTCGTCGAGGACATCACTTCAACGAATCTTACATCCTTCGTGCTTTCCTGCAGTTCAACTCGCATTTTCGAATCACGGTTTGGAATGATTGGCTGAGGTGGCAACCGGTTGACGTGCCAGATCCATTGCACCTGCCGGCTGATGTCGTAGCTAGCAGTTTCTGGATGGAGCGATGTGAGTGAGATTCCTATTTGTGACCTATCCCCGTTGGTAATCAGGAAGCATCACATCAGCAGTTCGTCGCGGATTTTGGATAGGTATCGCAAGACCGGACGTGGTTGGCCATTTGCATCGAGTAAGCCCGCCGATGACGGTTCGGGTTCGTCGGACCAGTGTTCCCAAACGATCGCGTGGACAACTTGTTTGGCCAGCAAGGTGTCAACGAGCGGCTTGGTGAATTGGTTTTGGAACTCGGCCCAATCTGCGGAATCACCATTGAGGTGCGGATGAAGTTGGTGAGCCAATCGGCGTGATTCATGTTTGGTCTCATCGTGGGGATTCGCGCGTCCGGGCACGCTGAGCTGCACCAACAACGGTGTTCCTAGCGTCGCCCAGCGATCGATTAGCTGCGCGAACTCCACCGATGAACGCGGGAAAGTCGATCCATCGGGATGGCCAAACCGGAAATTCAATCCAATCCCGGCTAAGCCCAATCCGCTGCGTAGTAAGGCGTCGGCAAAATGCAGCGGTGAAATCCCGTTTTGATCCTTCGAAAGGTATTCTCCACAGGGCTGGTCCAACGACATGATCACTGGTGTGTTGGGGTCGATGCGTCGGATCGTTTGCAAAACCGCAATCGACATTCGCATGATCTGTTCGTCGTCCAACCGAAGTGGGCCAACGGTGTTGAGGCCTGACGCAGCATTCCACAGCTGCACCCGCCCGCGAAGTTGCGTCACGGTTGCTTCGACAAACTGAATCATCGTTGTGACCAGTTTTTCAAAATCGTCTTCCATCAGCGATAACCACGACGGCAGCCCGCTCTCGTGGTAACTGATCAGTGGGCCCGCGATGACTTTGAGGCTTTTTGCGACACAAGCATCGATGGATTTCCCGACCGCTTCAAAATCAAAGCGACCTGAGCCGGTTTCGATTGCCGTCCAAGTCACGCGCACAGCAGCGGCATTGAAACAATCCAAAACCGGCTGCATCGAGACTTGCGGATCATCGTTGGATGATCTCGACGACCCCGCGATCGACGCCGTTTTAAGGTGGGCTATCGTCGCGGGCTCGGGCGGACGCACGCCGACAGCAAGCATCGTGCTAAATCGGTTTTCGCGAGATCGCCGAAATGCGATGGATTGCGATGCAAACAGCTGTCCCAACTCGTCCGCGGCTTGCTCGAGCGTTGTGATGGATGCGATCGCGGATTGCGTGACGGCATCGGTTGGACCGGACTGGCGGAATCCTTGAACGGCATCAAGAAACTGGGCCGTTCCGTTTTTGAGCAAAGCGTCAAATCGATCGTTCAGCGACAAACCGCCACGTTGCCAGGTGTCGGCCTGAATTCGGACCCGATAGCAGGACCCGCGAGCAAGTTCGATCAACAGACGATGAGGTGTCTCACCGCAACGAAGTGTGCATGTTGTCAGCAAACGCTGGCCGATCTCGGGCACCACACACGTCATGAATAACTTGGCTGACGTGTCAACGCTGCGAGTGAGAGTCAGCCGATGATTCTTGAGCGCGTTACGCGTTTGCCACGGAACTCCTTCGATGCCACAAAGATAAGCGTTAGCCCAATCACAGTCACGAAGAAACTCAACTGCCGACTTGGGGACATCGAAATGCATCTGCCCCATGATCTTGGCTGACTCTCGACTTTGATTCTGGAACCCAGTGGGGGAATTTCGATGATCGAAACGTTCCCCAGAAAACCCCCAGAATACTCGGTGTATCTAGCGACGGCGAGGTGACTCCCCGTCCACCACGCCGCGTCAACGCAGCCCAGTGGGCCATCGCTAATCCCGGCAATGAATCTGTGAAGGGGGCTCTGAGTGGCACCGCTTTCCGGCCGCCGCGTTGTTTGCCAGGATACGTTGCATGAATCAAAACGCTGAAATCGACATCTACGAGTTTGATCCCACGATGCTGCCGGGCGCGGCGGGTGCACTGCTGCGAACCAATCTGCCGTGGCCGTGCCAACGTGGCAAGGTTCGAGACGTTTATCAATTGGCTGATCACTGGATGATCGTCAGTACCGATCGCTTGAGTGCGTTTGACTACGTTCTGCCCTCGGGCATACCGCGAAAGGGACGCTTATTGACGTCGATGAGTGAATTTTGGTTCTCGCAGCTCGACGACGGTCAGATACGTGGCGCTGATGGAAACGCGGTTCCGCATCACCGCTTAGGTCTCCATGTGCCCGACGAAGTTGCCGATGTCGTCGATCCATTGCCGTTGGAAGGCCGAATCATGCTGGTGCGTCGCGCTGATGTGATTCCATTCGAATGCGTCGTTCGCGGTTATTTGGAGGGCAGCGGCTGGCGCGCCTATCAGGCTGACGGCGCAATCTGTGGTCAGTCATTGCCCAGCGGCTTGCGTCAGTGCGATCAATTGCCCGAACCGATTTTCACACCCGCCACCAAAGCGGATTCGGGTCACGACGAAAATGTATCATTCGAGTTCATGGCTGATGCCATCGGGCAGGATCTGGCGGGCGAGCTTCGCGGACTGAGTTTGCAGCTTTACGAATCAGCTGCGGCGATCGCGGCCCAAAAAGGACTTCTCATTGCCGATACCAAATTTGAATTTGGGATCATTGATGGCGTGGTTGTTTTGATTGATGAAGTGCTAACGCCGGATAGCTCTCGTTATTGGTCAGCCGAAGACTATCGCCCCGGACAACCTCAAGCGTCATTTGACAAACAATTTGTTCGGGAATATCTGCATGATTCAGATTGGGATCGCGCAAGCACGCCACCACCGCTTCCGTCTGAAATTGTCACTGCGACGCAACATCGATACGAAGAAGGCTTTCGCCGCTTGACCGGTTACGAGGATCCGGAAGCTTTTTGCAACCGTTCCAGCGGAACATAAAAGCGAGCGTAGCGACGTCCATCGCTGAATGGCTGTCCTTGAGCATCTTCAACCAACACGGTCGCGCGACGCGTGATGCGATTGACGCGTCCGATTTTGTGAGCGCCATCGTGGCGGAATGTGACCGTATCGCCGACTCGTATGTTGAACTTCGATGCGGCTCGTTCTCGCTGGGTAATTAAGTCATGTCGATAGTCGGTGTGGCCAAAAAAGTCTTTTGCAATGCTTTGAAAACGCGGCTGGGAACACGAGCCATCATTCCAGATCAGCATTTCAATCAAATGCGTCATTTCATGTTCGGCAACGCGCTGCATCGCTTCGAGCCGGTCATGACAGAGGCGGCCCGTAACCTCCACGGGTCGATCCACATCCTCAAACGTTTGAAACAAGAGCGTCGTGGACAGCACTAACTCAAATTTTCGCGGACCATCCTCTTTACCCCGAGCGTAATGCGTCACCAATTTGCCAGCGATGACGGTCATGCGAGGCGAGAACCCAAACGCCAAACCCTCCGCCTTGGCGACGGGCAAAATCTGGGAGTCAAAAAAAGCCTCGTCGATCAGATGAATCAAACGGACAAGATCGTCGCGACCGACCCGTCGGAAATTGGGACGGTCAATGTTGCGGCTCAGTCGCAGCATGTCCTGGTGAATGCGACGTTGGATACGGACGACTTTGTCAGGATGCGGCTGATGGTGTGACATCCAATCGGCCAAGTGCCTCAATCGTTCCGGATCGCGAGGTTTGATTGGACTAGCTGAGCTCACGTTGGAATTTGAGTGCCCGGTCGCGGCCGGTTCTTTGACAGACTGTCGACCATTGGATTTTCCCTTCAGATGCGGCCGGTTGCCCGGAGGGCGGCGCTGGCGTGAAGAGCGTGATCCCATTTGGCAGCGATGCTGTGAAAAAAGCACTCAGTCTGGACGCGATTGAAATCGCCCAATCGCACTGGCGGCACGTGAAACCGTTTGATACCGAATAATCCTAGCAATGTCATGTTGCCATGCCGACCGTTGTTCGCAAACGATTCCGTTATGCGTGTGCGCCAATCGACTGATCGACTTGATTGAACGACTCGACTGAATGACGCCGTCTGTTTTCAACGTTGTTTTATTCACATCGCGATGGCAAGCGTTCGTCCATTGAAAACCTAGTTGTATGACTGCCGCACAAGCTCTTTGGATTGCCAGCGGATTGATGGCAATTTGGTTCGTGATCCGCGCTATCAATCTGCGTCAGTCCCATTTGACCTCAGTGTTGAAAACGCACGTCGAGAAGCTGCAAGCGAAACAGAAAGCGGAACGTGAAGCCAGGATTGCAAAAAAGGAATCCAAACGCGCTGGGCAGGCCTAACCTGGTACGTCAGTCGCTGAGGGTTATTCGTCCGTGACGACGCCTTTTGTGCCGTGATACAGTCGCGATAGCGGTAATAGGACTGCTTCCAAGGCCTCTTCATACGCTTGGACGTCCAACTGATCACGACGCGATCGCAATGTGCTCAGTCGGGCTTCCCATTGGTCGCGAAGGCGAATCTCGGCGGCGGTCAATCGTCCCGAAGCGTCTGGGTTCAGCCAAGTGATTTTGGAAGCGGTCAGGCCGTCGCCAGAAGACGTGTCAATCGTCTCGCTTCGCGTGCCCTTGCCGTCGCCATCGGCATCGATCAAGGCGTGTTCGCTCAGAATCTGATCATCGTTGTCAAATGCTTCCCGCGTCTTTGCCGTGGCATAACGAAATGACTCTAGGACAGAGACCTCATCGTCATGGTCCAAATCAGCCTGCGTGTCCTGAATGCTCTGAATCCAATATTCAGCTATCCGCGTGACGTTGTTTTGCGTGCCGCTCTTGGTCGCCGTGATGATGATTCGCCCTGGTGCGGACAGTGCCTCAATGAACGGACCACTTGCTGATGACGTGTTCACAACCACAATCGGACGCTTGAATCGAGAAAGCCATTCGTCAAGTTGTGTTGCAGTCAGATCGGGTCCTCGAAGATTGAATTTCGCCTCGCCATCGTAGAACGTCCCGTGCCCGATCAGGACGATCCACACGGCCGCTTCGGCACTGGGATCAATTTCATTGAGGCAATGTTGAAGACGATCGCGATCGGTTTGCGTCGTGTCGTCAGTCTGAGTTGATTTGGTTTCCGGTGGTGACGCTGTTGACTCGCTCATCGTTTCAAGCCCAATTGATGTCACATCCATTGAAGCTGCGTTGCCACTTTCGCAAAGTTGCTCACCCCAGCTCTGAAAGCGTTCTCCGTATGTGGGTTCACCTGCGGCCCCGACCAGTACGATCAACTCGGTTTGCGGTTCCGTCTCGCTGTCATTGGACAATGATTCCGCTGCAGCAAGCTGGTGAGCGTTTCCGGCTGAACATCCAAATGCCAAGCACAGCATCAGCCAACGTTCAACTTGCATCATGCCCAACCTCGCCACCGGCGGATGCCCCACTCACCGGCCAGGCATGCGATCGCGGAGGCCAAGATCCATGGTGTGTGCCAAATCGGTGCCGTCCACGCTTGCATCACCGGGACGTCCTGCTTTGAAAATGACGCCGCAAAATCGGGTAGCTCATCCAACGTGACCAGTCGTCCGCCGGAGGATTCCGCAAGACGGCCAAGATTCGTTCGGTTAATTGCCAGATGGCGTATTTCGTCACGCAATGGGTCCGCGACCCAGCCACATTCTCGTTGTCCCAGTGGCGAACCGTCAGCGTTAGTGACCGACGCGACAATTCGGTAGGCGTCCGGTTGGGTCGCGGTGAAGGAGCTTCGGTAAACGCCCAATTCGTTGGCATCAGGCGTGACCGGCAATGGTAATTCGACACCGTTCGCGCCGATAGCTTTCAAATCGATGCCGGCGTTTTCGAGTGGTTGGTATTCGTCATCAACAACTCGGATAGCGACATCCACGCTGGAATCAGTCGGTGAGAGCGACAATTCGATTTGCCGCGGGACGTCACTCATTAACCAACGAATCATTTGCCGCCACCAGGTGGCACCATCACCTGGGGCTGACGAATCTGGCCGCGTTTGATACCGCCACAAGTCACCGATGGCGAGTGCGGAGACACGTCCTCGCCCAAACCGCTGAGTCGCCATGAGCGGAGGCTTTTCGCGCTGGTCAACGCGGGCGAGTATCCCCACACCACCGGGTTTGATTCGGCCAAATGCGTTGAGCGTTTCAAATCCAGGCATGTTCCTCAAACGAGCCGTTTCGGCATCTTCGGTTGCTCGCAAACGAAGCCAAGGCTGCAGCATGCCTTCTCTGGTGTATCCAATGGTTACCGGTGTGGCTTCAGGTCGATCCCGAGACGATGGTGGGTAGACCGGCAACAAATCCGCCAAGGGTGTACGCATCAGATTGGGGGCATTTGATTCCTGGCCACCCAGGAACATGACACCACCGCCTCGTCGAGTCACAAAGGATTTCAACTGAAGCATTTGATCCTCGGTCAGGAATCCTGGCTCCGCATCGTCCAAAATGATTGCGTCATAACCGAACCATTCTTCGATTGATCGTGGGATCCCATCGCTCAATTCTTCACCGTCTCGCACCCCGAGTCGAATGAAGACCGGTTCATCGAGTTGTTCACGTAACTCCGCCTCATCGTCGTCGAGACCCGCGAACAAAGGATTGGTGTTGCCCACCTTTGAGTCACGAAAACTGAACTTTGGTTCTTTGTCAGCAATCCGGAGTAGGCCCACCAACTGGGTTTCGGGATCGGCCGTGAGGGCCCGGCGCAGAAACTTGAATTCCCAATTGGGACGGCCCGCTAGGTACAACACGCGAAATGGACCGCCCCGGCGATCAATCGTGACTTGTGTTTGATTGTTTGCCCAATTGGCCTCGTCGATGCCGCTTGGAAATCGATCGTTGGCCCAATCGCGGGCCGTCATCCGAGCCGACTCTGGCGACACCGCAGCGTTGTAGAATTGAACACCCGATGCGTCAGGTCGGAAACGAAATTCCGCTTCCGCGGATCCACCCTCGCAGGCCACCAACGACTCATCGACGACCTTACCCGAAGGGTCGATCCATGCGATCCGAAACGTTTCTTTAGTTTGGTGTGTTGATGCCACATGAACACGAACCGTCATGGGTGCCGTTTCAAACTCCGATTGGCTTACCTGGACACGATCGATGCGAACATCGGGATCCGGTTGATAATCGGCCGACACGATCGGGTAGATCGGAAATGGCATCGTGTCATCGTCGTCAAATGGATCCGAATCGTCATTGCCATCGGAAAACAGCAGCAGACCGGCGACAGGTCGAGACTCAAACCGACGCTTGAGTGTTGCTAATGAAACGGCCAATTTAGATGCGGACTCGTCAAAGGTCAGTCCATCGAAATCGGGC
>JBCCJB010000130.1:0-9586 GCA_039028015.1 Planctomycetota bacterium | reverse complement strand
TCGATCAGAACACGGCGATGTGGAGCTTGCAGATGCGAAGTGGCATCGGTGAGATTCGGGCGTTCACCTACGATGGAGATCGAGAAGTCTATTTTCGCGTGGTTGGACTGCTGGCAGGATCGGTGTTGCAAGGATCACTGCTTGTTGGCGAACGTAATTTCTTGACGGTGTTTCCGGATGAAGCGGGCTACTCGTTTTTTCTTTTCGAGGTGAATCCGACGTCGGACGCGACCGATTCGTTGTCGAAGATTTCTAGTGTGTTGGAGTCCCGCTTGAGTGATGCGGGAATGGATGTTGCCGAGACCGATCGCGTGTTGGCGTCGCTGCTGGCCGTGCAGAACACATATTTGCGAACGTTTCAGAGTCTCGGTGCACTCGGATTGCTTTTGGGCACGGTCGGTCTGGCGATTGCTCAGCTTCGCAATGTGCTGCAGCGCCGAGGTGAATTGGCTGTGATGCGTGCCATGGGATTCACGCCTCAGCGGCTGGCGGGATTGTTGATGCGAGAAAACGTGGTGCTTTTATCGCTGGGCATAGGCTGTGGATCCGTAACAGCAATCATTTCTGTGCTGCCACCATTACTGCGACGTTCTGGATCGGTTTCCGTTGGTGAGCCAATGATGATTCTGGCGGGAATCTTTCTTTTTGGTGTGCTTGCCGGATTGATCGCTGTGGTTCGTGTCGCAACCTTGCCATTGATTGAATCATTGCGAAGCGAAGACGCAGTTGTCGAGATTTGATGCGTCAATTGGTTTTCACATCCGATTGGCCAACGTCATCATCACCAGCCTTGCAGTTGGCCATCGACGAGGCGATGTTATCTTGGTCGGATCGGCAAATAACTAGTCAAGTTGATGCGCCCGAGGATACGGCGTGGTTTCGCTGGTGGCATTTTGACCGGCACGTTGTCGTGCTCGGTCGCAGCTCACGCCTCAACGATGAAGTGCATCTGGATCGATGCCGTCAGCGTCGGATTGACGTGCTACGACGTTGTACCGGCGGTGCGTCGGTTGTCGGTGGACCTGGCTGCGGGATGTACAGCGTTGTTGTCCCGATTGAAAACGAGTCGATGCGTAGAATCGATGTCGCTCATGACGTCGTCATGACCAAGGTGTTGGCGGCGGTTCAGCGACAGCATCAATCGGCGTCGCGGCAAGGCATCTGCGATTTGACCTGGCGGAACCGGAAGTTTTCGGGGAACAGTCTTCGGGTGTCCAAGCATCACCTGCTGTACCACGGGACAATTTTGTACGACGCGGATCTGGACGTGATTGCTGATTGTCTGGCGTTTGCTCCCCGGCAACCCGATTATCGCCAGGAACGATTTCATCGCGAGTTCATCACCAATCTCCCGATTGACGTTTCAAAATTGCAGTCAGACTTGGCGGACGTGTTTGCGGCGACCAACGCGGCCGTCATACCCAAATCGATGCGAGAGCAGGCCGAGCAGTTGCTGGTTTCACGATACTCTACCCAAAAGTGGACAACGCTCCGGTAATTCTCGCGTTTGATGATGCTGACGATCGGTGAGATCATCCGCTCACGCAACAGAGCCCAACGGGGTGATGCATCGTCCGATTCGGTTGATTATTCTTTGATAGTTCAAAACACCTGCGGCAGGATGGGCTCGCCGCAATCTTTTCCCTTGTGCCAACGGGTTCCCATCAAGATCCGATTGACAGACCTCCAACGCTTGATGGCGCTCATGAATCGCGTTGCCTTGAATATTTGTTCGCTTGCCTCGATTGTTTCCACCGTAGCGCTGTTCGGTTTGTTGTTGATGACGACGGCGACGGCTCAGGACGATGCTGCGGCGGAGTTTGGTGATCCGGTTGCCGCTGAGCCAGCCGCACCCGTGCCAGCCGAACAGCCGCCCGTCGGTGGCGGCGGTGGTGCTCCCGCGGGCGATCAATCGTTATTGGGGTGGGTCATTGAGTCGTTGGGATGGACCTACTTGACGGTCTTTTTGTTGCTTTCGGTCACGTTGGTGTCGCTTTTTGTGATGAACATGTTGGCAGCGCGACGCGAGCAGCTTTGTCCGAGCGACCTGATTGAAGAGTTTGGGGCTCGGCTGGATGCCAACGATAACCAGGGTGCCTACGACTTAGCCAAGAGTGACGAATCGGTTTTGGGTCAGGTCTTGGCTGCCGGGTTGGCAAAGGTCTCCAAGGGTTACAACAAAGCCCTCGAAGGGATGCAGGAGGTCGGGGAAGAAGAGAGCATGAAGCTGGAGCACCGGCTTTCGTACATGGCTTTGATCGGAAACCTCTCGCCGATGATTGGGCTCTTTGGCACGGTGCAAGGCATGATTGCATCGTTTCAGGTGATTGCCAAAGGCGGCGCGACGCCCAAACCGTCGGATCTGGCCGCTGGGATTTCAACGGCATTGTTCACAACGCTCGTTGGGCTCGCCGTCGCGATTCCAGCGATCGCGGCCTACAACATATTGCGAAATCGGGTCGCACGTTTGTTGTTGGAAGTTGGTGTCGAAAGCGAAAATTTGATGAGCAAGTTTGAAGACCTCGCTCCCAAGGGACGCAAGTCATGAGAGTCAAACGCGAACAGGTCGACATGGCCGAAGGCGATATGACTCCCATGATCGACATGACGTTTCAATTGATTGCATTCTTCATGGTGCTGATCAATTTCGCGCAAACCGAAGCGAACGATAATGTGGTGTTGCCTAAGAGCCGATTGGTCAAACCGCCCGAAGCCCCGTTGGAATTTCCGATCATCTTGCACGTGGGTGCCGACGGCCGTGTCTACTTGGGCGGAGATGATTACACCGCCGAGACATTAAAGATTGGCTTGGATCGGGAATTGGCGGTGATTCGGGCGGAAGGCAAAGCGCCTGAGGATGCCAATGTGGTCATCCGGGGCCACGAATTTGTTGCGGCGGGCCATGTCCAAGAGGTCATTCGAGTGGCACAGGACGCGAAACTAACCAATTTCGCTTTACGCGTTAAAGAAAACCTTCGCGATTAATTCCGATGAAGATTCGCAACCGCAGAGATGCCGAGAAAAACGAACTCAACATGACAAGCATGATTGATATCGTGTTTCTCCTGCTCATCTTTTTTGTCATGACCTTCAAGATCGTCGAGCTTGAAGGGGATTTCAGTATCAAGATGCCGTTGGCGGGACAGTCATCCGGTGTCGTTGACCCCACTGATTTGCCCCTGAAGTTGAGATTGCGATCAACGGCTGACGGGAATCTGGCGGGCATGGAACTCAATGAGATTTCGCTCGGGAATGATCAAGCCGCGTTCGCTCGGCTTCGCAATGAGGTCAAGGGCATGTTGGCATCGTCAACACCCGTCGCTGTTGAAGAAGGCGAAGGGCCTGAGATTGAGATCGATACGGACTTCAACTTGCAATACAAATACGTCATCGATTCGATCAGTGCCGTCAGCGGGTTTAAGGAGGCGGGCCAAGTGGTCAAGTTGATCGAGAAAATCAAGTTTGCCAAACCGCGGCGATAGTCGCGTGGTCCTACTGCTCGATAACGTCGATTCGTTTGTTCACAACGTGGCACGTTTCATTCGGCTTGCTGGTCGACCGACGCAGGTGATTCGAAGTGATCAGTTGACGGCGGAGGATTGCCAGCAACTCGTTCCCGACGCGATTGTGATTTCGCCTGGACCGCATGGACCGTTCGAAGCTGGCTGCTGTCTTGATGTCGTTCGCCGATTTCGTGGAGTGATTCCCATTTTGGGAATTTGTCTGGGACATCAGACGATCGCCGCCGCTTATGGGGCTCACGTCATCGTGGGTGAACCGATGCATGGTATGGCCAGCCGCATTGAACACGATGGAACGAGTGTGTTCGCTGATTTGCCAAGTCGTTTTGACGTGGGTCGATATCATTCGCTTTGCGTCGATTCCGCGACGATGCCGCCATCGCTTTGCGTCACGGCTCACACGGACAACGGAGTCGTCATGGGACTGGCGGATCATGCCCGGTGTGTTCACGGCGTGCAGTTTCATCCCGAGTCGATGTTGACCCATTATGGGCAACAGATGATCAATCGTTTCTTTGCCTTGGCCGATCGTCATCATCAGCGACATCGTCGCGTAGCCGAAGGTTCCTCCGACGGTCAATGCCCAGTTGCTTGGGTACCGGAGAGGACAACGACCGATGACAAGTCTTGTGCCTCCGTGGGCCTCATCCCTCCAACGCTTTCGATCGCGGGACGATAAACACTGGTAGGTAGTCTGTCGGTCACGGCACACGGGAGTGTGCCTGATACCATGAACGGTTTCGCCCGTTAGCGATCCGCATACACCATTGTGGATTCTTGCTTGGTGACGGGCACGCGCGATTGGTCGCTGGTTAGGATCGCTTCGATGATATGCGTGTCCGCCTGAATGCCGCGAACGCGAACGCGGTAGATCATTTCGTCGCCCGCCGCGAACTGGCTTTGCGGTGCGAATAGCACGCCACCACGGCCATCAGTCTGCGCTTCCATATCACTCTGCATCAGTTCCAAACCGGGCGGCAATTGCAAACGAAGTTGCACGTTGGTGTCGTTGCGTGACCCTGAGTTTCGAACCACGATTTCGTAGGTGGTTTCACTTCCCAGTTCGATCGGGTCAGCGGTGTCAGCGACCTGGAACGTCAATTCGGCTTGCGATTGCACTGCAACCACCGCTTCGTTCTGAGCGGATGCATTCAAGTCGGCGCGTGCTTCAAGCCGAATTGCCTGATCGCCCTCTTCGATCGGTAGTAGTGTCAGCGGAACTGAGGCGGCTTCACCCGCGGGTAGATTCGCGAGAGACCAAACGACAGCGTGCCGGTTGGGATCATACGCACCCATGTTCTCGGTTGAAACGAACGTGAAGCCGCGGTCGAGCATCGCAATCATTTCAAGATTCGTTGCTGCCGCGGACCCGCGGTTTTCTAAATTGACGGTGTAGGTTGCTTGGCGTTCCAGAAAACGACGGTTGGGTCCCGAGAGAGCCACCAGGAGTTGTGGGGCAGTGACCTGGACATCGACACTATCGGCCACCGTTTCGGCATCTTCAGCGACGAGACGTACGGTGTTGCGAACCAGTCCTGGCGATGCTGCTCGCAACCGCAGAATCTCATGCCGTGTTTCACCCGGACCTAATGTGCCCAGTGCGTTGTCGAGCTGTCGACCGCGTGGGTGTTCCAGGCCCTCCGGCACATCCACTTGTAAGATGACGCCTGTGGCCGCACCCGTTCCGATGTTGGAAACCTCGAGATCAATTTCGAGTTGCTGCCCGATCAGCACGTCTTGGCGGACTCTTTGAACGATCTTCAATTCCGGACGTGTGCTGCGAGTTCGTACTGATGCGGCGGCACCAAACGAGACCGTGGCAACGCTGCCCAGTTCGCCTTCGGTTTGTGGCACCAATTGCATGGTGATGGAGCGTTCATCGCCCGCTGGCATGGCGCCAAGTTGCCACAAAAGTTGGTTGGCTTGCATCAACGGTTCAGGTTTCGCGTCGATTAGTTGCATGCCTGAAGGGATGTGGTCTTGAACTTGCACGTTGATGGCTTCGACCGTACCGACGTTGCGCACTTGAATCACAAACGTGGCAGGTGTCCCCACTTTCACTTCTTCGGGGCCCTGTTTGACAATGGCCACACTGGGCGTCTGGGATCCTTCCAATCGGCGATCACCCGGTGCTGTCATGGCTTGGTCATAATCCGACATCATGGGAGCTGTCATGTTGCTTCCCCGTGCGTGCCCAGCCAGTCGCCCGGGTAAGTTGCCTGATTGGGGATTGCCATGCGGGATCGATGATGGCTGAGGGGGCGTAGAAAGTGGGTAGCTGCTGGTTTGCGCTGATAAGTTCGGTTGCCCCGATGGAGCACCGGCGGCGTAAGGCTGATGATTGGCCTGTTCCGAGTAGGTTCCATTTGGCAGAGGAGGCAATGCGGCTTGTGTTGCCGTCGGGTTTTGGCCAGACATTGCATTGAGCGTTGGCATGGTTGATGCCGAAACGTTTTCTTGAGTTGACATCATCGGCGGAGAACCCAGCGGCAAAACTGGCATGTCAGATTGCGTCGCTTGCAGTCCCAAAGGATTCGGTTGCGTTGTAACGGGCGCGGGTTCATTCATCAGCGCTGCAGGTGGTGGCATCATGGTCGCGTTGCCAGTTGGCAAATCGTTTGTGGGCATTCCAAAAGCTGGCGCATCCATCGACGACATGGTGGATTCACCCCGCAGCGGATTGGATGCCGACGTGGGGTAGGCACTCGCGTCGCTCATGCTTGTGTTGGTTGCTTCACCGGGCGATTGATCGATTGGCGACGACATGGGCGGCATTTGCATCGCGGGCATCGGCATGGATGGCGGCGCCGAGATGGGATTGTTTGAGGTGTCAGCAACCATCTGGATCGTCGGCGTATCATGCGGCTCCGACATCACCGCAGCTTGAATGACCGGGTTCACGTTTGCATCTGACGGGTCAACGACGTATTGCTCATCGAGCGAGTCTAACACTGCGGAACCCGAAGCAATGACTTCTCCGCCGAGCACTTCGTTTGGGGGCAGGTCTTTGAGAGCAAGTTGGGGGCCGCTGGATTGTTGCGAATCGATTTGCTGTGTTGTCCCCGTCACATCGCTGAAACTGTCACTTGGGTTGTTCGGCTGATTTGGCTGCGACGTTGTTGACGTGTAAGAGACCGCAGCCACGTCAGCGGGACCTGGGAGCTGCCACGCCCCACCAGCCGGTTGAACGATGTTGCCGGTGTGATTGGGGCTGCCGGTGTGATCTTGGATCTGTTCGTTCGCTGGCACTGCTCCATCAAGCCTGCCATTGGCTTCAACAGAAGCAAAACTCTGAGGTTGGGATTGGATGGGCATTGGAGATGCTTCTGCCCAGGATGGCGTCTCCAGTGACGGCGGAGTCTCAAAGCTCGCATCCTGTCGTTGGGCTTGAGCGGCCGCTAACGCACCCAAAACAATGGTGCCCAGGCCTCCAATAACGCGATAACCGAGACGTTTCCCAATCCATTTCATCGTTTGCATTCCCTTGCCAGTGGCACCCGCGGGTGGCGATCGGACACGCAATGGGTAAACCTTGCCGTCCATGTTTGCGGGGTTACCACATGTTCATTCGTGAAACCAAGGGCAAAATCACCTTCGCGATGAAACCAACGACGCTTCCTGCCCAGGTTGCCTGAGTTAAACTGACGCGGATACCGAAGTGGCATTGCATCGGCGAGAGCGTTTGCGTGATGCTATTTCAGCCAAACCCCCTCCTCGTCGTTGGGCAATCGACGAGTGTTGTCCGATTTTTCGTGGGTATTCAACCTCCGATTTCGGACCGCGAATTCGTCCTTATTCCGCTACCTCTTTGCTGTTTCGATCATGTCGACTTCTGAGTTGCTGACTCCCGAGCGTGCGGTCGAGGCTGAAACGAAGGGCGTGCCTCAGGAAACCTCGGCAGTTGTTCTCGATCACGATCCGCAACGGTTGCCACGGCCTGAGGAAACCCAACCGCTGCGGATCATGTGGCAATATGTGATTGTCTTGGTCCTGGTGCATGTGGTTGCGACGCTCGCGATCGTACCCTGGACGGCGGGCTATCTGTTCACGTGGTCCGGTGTGATTGCGGCGATTGCGGGACACTTTTTGTTCGGGATGTTCGGGATCACAATCGGTTACCACCGTTTGCTGACGCATCGTGGGTTCACGTGTCCAAAGTGGCTCGAGCATTCGTTGGCTGTGCTAGGCATGTGCAATCTTCAAGACAGTCCTGCGCGATGGGTTGCCATTCATCGAATGCATCATCAACACAGTGATCATCAACCCGATCCACACTCACCGCTGGTCAGTTTTTTGTGGGGACATGTGGGTTGGGTGGTTTGTCGCCATCGCGACTTGGACCGCACGAGTCACTACGAGCGCTACGTTCGTGACCTGCTGCGTGATCCGTTTTATCTCAAGCTAGAGCGCAAAGATGGATGGTTCTTCGTGTTCTTGGCACACTCGATTGTCATTAGCTTGATCGGTGGTCTGTTTGGACTAGCGATCAGCGGCGGTGATTGGAGCCAAGCAACGCGTTATTATTTCAGTTGGTCGGTTTGGGCCGTTGCGGTGCGAACCGTTTTTGTTCTTCATGGAACGTGGTCGGTCAATTCAATCGGTCATGTGTTTGGCTATCGCAATTACGAGACGCGTGACCATAGCACCAACAACTGGCTGGTCGCGGTGATCAGTCATGGTGAAGGCTGGCATAACAACCACCATGCCGCTCCTCGCTCGGCACGACATGGTCACCGTTGGTACGAATTGGACATGTCGTGGGGCATCATTCGGCTTTGGGAAATGATGGGGTTGATCGATAACGTGCAGCGGCCCAAGCGGTCACCTGGTCGTCGTGCGGTAAGCAAGGCAGCAGCGTAATCACGTTGAATGACCCGCAGCCTACCGAATCGCAATCTGCCGGCGATCGGGCGGCGGCGCGACGGTTGTCTTTGCAGGCCACGATGCCGCCAGCCGACGTGCCTGGCGTTCGGCTGCAGCGTTTTTTGGGAAGTGGGGCTTTCGGACAGGTTTGGGTCGGTCGCGATCTGAACACGGGACGAGGGGTTGCGGTCAAGTTTTATCTCCACCGTGGTGGCGTGAACTGGTCGTTGTTGTCGCGCGAAGTGAAGAACTTGGTGCAGCTTTCTGCAGACCGGCACGTCGTGCAGGTGCTAGAAGTCGGCTGGGATGCGGATCCGCCGTACTACATCATGGAGTTGGTCGAGGGCGGATCGCTCGAAGACCTTCTTATGCGACGTGGTCGTTTGCCTTTGGCTGAGGCGGTGGACCTGTTCCGAAAGATCTGCGTTGGATTGAACCACTGTCACGGCAAAGGGGTTTTGCACTGCGATATCAAACCCGCCAACATCCTTTTAGCCGCTGACAATGAACCGCGACTGGCTGACTTTGGGCAAAGCCGCATGTCGCATGATCAAACGCCCGCGATGGGCACGCTGTTTTATATGGCACCCGAGCAAGCGGATCTGCAATCGACCCCCGATGCTCGTTGGGACGTCTACGCTGCCGGTGCGATTTTGTATCGCATGATTGCCGGGCATCCACCGCATCGTGATCAGTCGCTTCTTTCGCAGTTGGATACCGCGGGGTCGTTGCCAGGTCGATTGGCGTGCTACCGAGAGGCCATTTCGGCCGCACCGCCGGTGATGGAACGTTTGACACGTCGCGGGCTCGATCGTGGTCTCCGTCGAATCCTTTCGCGTTGCTTGGAAGTTGATCCTTCAAAACGCTACGCCAACGTGCAGCAAATCCTGGATGATTTGCGACTCCGCGAGGTCAATCAATCTCGTCGTCCCCTGCTGATCTTGGGAATTGTGGGACCGCTGTTGTTGCTGTTGGCATCAAGTTTTTTTGCAGCACGCAGCATCGAAAGGGTCACTCGGAATTCGACAGAGGCGCTGCGGGATGAGGCTCTGGGCAGCAATGCCTTGGCGGCTCGTTTTGCCGCGCAAACGCTGGAGACCGAGATCCGTCAGTACTTTCAACTCGTTGCGGAGGAGTCTTCGCGACCGGAATTCCGCGAGCAATTGTCGACCACGTTAGAACAGTCCGTTGTTGCGTCGGCC
>JBCCJB010000129.1:0-9613 GCA_039028015.1 Planctomycetota bacterium | reverse complement strand
TGCTGACCGAACCTGGCAATCACGCGAGCGTCGATCTTGTCGGTCTTTGCCAGTGTCCCAATCGCCTTGGCAAAGTCTCGAACCTGCCTCGGGTTGACGACGCTGACGATGTGCCCGGCATCAACCAATTCGAGAACAAGTTGCTTTTCGTAACCTCCGGTGGCCTCGACGACGATGAGCGCCGACTTTGGTTTAGGAAGTTTCTTGATCGACTCGCTGATCGCGACTGAATCGTTGGCGATGGTTTCGACGGGCCCATCTGGACCCGAGGCAATGTCGAGTTTGGCTTTGGCGACATCGATACCGATGAAGTGCTTAAAAGTCATTTTGGAAGTATCCCTTCCTTGCGAATTCGAGCTCGTCGACTTTTTGGTCGGACGGCTCAGGCGGCTGTTCGGGCTTTTGTCCAAAGACCGACGGCGATCCAGCTCCCCGACGTTCTCGCTGTTTGCGGAACAGAGGGTCATCGATCTACCATCGGCCGCTTGTTCTATCGGCTCTTCGCTACGCTCAGAGCCGATAGAACAAGCATGAATCATTGAAGCACTCGATCGTGCTGAAGCAACCATACAAGGGGCAATCATTGCTAATCAGGGCCTCTGTGCGTTACGCGGAGGCCCTCCCCGAAATCTCGCTCAGTGCTCGATTTCGACCCTCCCAGCTGCGCCTGGAGGGTGCAGTACACGCTTGCCTCTCAGAGATTTAAAAACTGCATAGCCTCCATAGTTGGAGGAAGTCGATCACAAGCGATACGGCCACGACGGTCAGTCCGGCAGCCTTGAAAAAGACGCGTAAAGGCATGGCGACTGTGCTCTCGCTACGCTTGAGTCGGTTAACGCCACTGCTCGCACCAATCCTTGGTTGCGATGCCGCTGCGGATACGCCACTCACGCAGTTCGGTGAGCAGTTGTTCCTTGACTTGTTCAAAAGCAGGATCATCCCATCGATTTTCGACCTCGTCGGGATCGGATTCGAGATCGAATAACTGACCGTAGGTTTCATCAAGAAAGTGAATTAGCTTGTGGGTTTGGTTGCGGACCATTGTTTCAAAACGACACCCCGTTAGCACCGCATCACCGGCTTGCTCACAATAGACGTAATCGCGTCCTGTGAAATTCTCAGGCGAGCTCAACGCATCGGCAAGATCGATCGCCTCCAGATCCGGTGACACATCGACACCTGCCATTCGCAAGAGCGTCGGTCCAATGTCCATTTGTTGCACCAGAGCATTCACATGCCCGGGCTGAAATCGATTGGGACTCCAGACAATCATCGGGACACGAGTAATTGCGTCGTACATCGTCCACTTTTGGCTTTGACCATGATCAGTCAGACAGTCGCCATGATCGCTGGTGAAGATCACAAGGGCGTCTTCCAGCAGTCCTTCGGCTTCCAGGGCATCCATGATTTGACCAATCTTGGCGTCAATCATTTCCACGTTGGCTAAATAAAACGCGCGTTGGCGGTGCCGCTGCGATTTGGTGGGCGACAAATTCGCAATGATGCTGTCGTGATCAAACTCGGCATTGTGCTTCCTCAATTCCTTCAGTGGCGGCGGTAAACCTTCTAGCTCCGCGTCGGTCACTTCAAGCAAAGGCAGACTCTTCGCCAAGTATTTCTCAGCCATCTCGGGCACCGGATCGTACGGTGGATGAGGTCCGGGAAAACCGATCTGGAGAAAGACGGGACCATCGATTGGCTTTGATTTGATCCACCAAGTTGCCATGTCGCCGACAAAATGATCGGGGTGGGTCTCCGGCGGAAGATGCCACGTAAAGGCGCCCAAAGCCGTCCGATAGTCGTCGCGTTTTCGGTACTGCTCGCGTTGTTGTTTCACCAAACCACGGAAACGCAGTGCCTTGTCCCATTCGTCGAAATAATACCGACCCTCCCAAAAGCGGTCTGTGTTCTCGACCACGTATCGCTCGTGGAAACCCAGCTCCGTCTCAAACGGCCAGCTGTGCATTTTGCCGATATTCGTGCAGTGATAGCCAGCGTCATTGAGCTGTTCGATCCAGCTTCGGCGCCACGTATCAGCATTCTTGAGAATACCGGTGGTGTGCGGGAAAAATCCCTTGAACAGGCTCGCGCGAGCCGCCGCGCAGGATGCCGCGGTCACATGACACTGATCAAAAACAACGCCCTCTCGTACGAGCCGATCGAGATGCGGCGTCTCCATGTGGGGGAAACCCAAAGCGGCAATCGTGTCAAATCGCTGCTGATCGGTAATGATGAAAATGATGTTGGGACGCTTGGGCATGCGGCTTGCTCCGCAAGGAAAATTTGTTTGACGGGTTTTCGTTCAGCCTTTAAAATTCGATTTGCGTCAAAGATAACCCCGGTGAAACACTTTGACGCCCCCGCCTGCCCGTTCTGGGCTACCGGCTTGGCTTTGTCCCATGCACCAACGCATGTGCGGCCGGACAGGCGATGATAGATCGTCCATTTTGGAAGGAATGTCGTCGTGATGCCTTGGTTTGACTCAGCTGCTGCCCAATTACTGGGACGGCTTCGATGCCTGACAAGCGTGATCGTTTTTGGGCTCCTCTGCCCTGCCCTGCCTTCTGCGACGGAACAGCTCGCTGCGGCTGAACAGCTGCCTGAGGCTGAACAGCTCACTGAGGCTGAACGGGGCGAAGACCGATCGATTAGCTTTCATCGTGATATCAAGCCCATCTTTCGCGCTCACTGCGTCGGCTGTCATCAAAACGCCAAGATGCTCGGCGAGTATTTGATGACTGATTTTTCGATGTTGATTAGCGGAGGCGAATCCGGCGAGCCCGCCATCGTTCCCGGTGACGCCGATGCGAGTTTTCTGGTCGAACGCATCACGCCCCATGACGGCGTCGCCGAAATGCCGGAGCCGCCAGCCGAACCGCTTCACGACACGGAAATTGATCTGATTCGGCGTTGGATCGATCAGGGAGCAATCGATGACTCACCCACCGATGTCTCAAAGCAATTTTCGATGTCGGACCCTCCCGACTATGAGGGCCCACCAACGTTGCCTTCGCTGGATGTTTCGCCCGATGGTCGCTGGATCGCCGTGGCGGGTTATCACGAAGTGCAGTTGATAAGCATCACACCAACGAGTGCTGCCGCTGACCAGCTCGCTGATGCCCAACCGATTCGCCGACGTTTGATTGGCGAAAGTCCGCGGATCAACTCCGTTGCCTTTTCACCCGATGGGACGCATTTGGCAGTTGCCGGTGGTACGACGGGCGAGAACGGCGAATTGCAATGCTGGGATGTCAGCCGCTGCAATGATGGGAATGAGGCGGCACTCGATTGGAGTGTCAACATGACGTTTGATGCCATCACCGGCGCTTCATGGTCACCCGACGGCACGATGATCTCCATCGCCGCTGCAGACAACAGCGTTCGCGGGTTTGACGCCACAACCGGTGATCAAGTCTTGTTTCAGGGTGCCCACGAAGACTGGGTGCGTGGCACGGTTTTTACCAACGACGCCAGTCACATTGTCTCGGTCGCTCGTGACATGACATGCAAACTGACTGAAGTCGCAACGCAGCGATTTGTTGATAACGTCACATCGATCACGCCCGGCGCATTATCGGGTGGCTTGACCAGCATTGCCATTCATCCCGAGCGCGACGAGATCGTCGTTGGTGGTGCCGACGGCGTGGTCAAAGCCTATCGCGTCTTCCGACAGACCAAGCGACAGATCGGAGATGATGCGAATTTGATTCGTCAATTGCCGCCGCTCGATGGGCGAATCCGCGATGTCTCAATCGATCCTTCGGGAACCTATATTGCGGCAGCGGCAACGCTCGATGGACGCAGCGAGATCGGGGTGTGGCAATACAACTTCAGCGGCGACCTAACCGCGGAACTGAAACAGATTTTGTCAAAGCGAGTGTCGCAGCGTTCGGCGAAGGAGACCGCGGCCGTCACCGATGATCGTCAAAGTGAAGTGCCACGGGTCAGTACCGCGAAGCTGACCGACGCCTCTGTTTATGCGATTGAGGTGACAAGCGACGGTGGCGTCTGGTGCACGACCAATGACGGTCGCTTGCGACACCTCAATCGTGATGGCCAGTGGGATCGCGTCCTGGATGTGGTGCCCGATGAATCAACGCGATTGGCGACCTCGGTCGAAACCGAATCGACATTTGATCCAGCTCATTATGTCGCCACCACCAATGCGAATCTTGTTTCGGTTGAGTCTGTTGATGATGTCGCCGTCCTTGAAGATGCGACGTTATCCGTATCACCTGCCTTTGTTTATCTGTCAGGGCCCTACGCGTACACGCAACTTTTGGCGACTGCCACACTGCCCGACGGTTCCCAACGCGACGTCACAAATCACATTGCCGTCGATGAGCATCCAGCTTTGGTGACGCAGGCAGGTGGCGCGATTCGGGCCAAAGCTGACGCCACGGGCGAACTTGACATTCGCTACGGCGATCAACACATAACCATTCCATTTCAATCGGTCGATCAGGCCAATGCGGGCGTCGACTTCATCCGTGATGTGAATCCGGTGCTCAGTCGGTTGGGCTGCAATCAGGGCACGTGCCATGGCGCTCAGAAAGGCAAGAACGGTTTTCGACTTTCTTTGCGTGGCTACGATCCAATCTTTGACCTACGCGCCCTGACCGATGATTTGGCGGCTCGTCGAATCAATCCGGCTGCACCGGAGCATTCGCTGATGTTGCGGAAACCATTGGGCATCACACCGCATCAGGGCGGGACGTTGATGCGTGCCGGCGACCCTTATCATGCGATCCTTCGTCGGTGTATCGCCGATGGATCTCAACTGGATCTGACAACGCCACGCGTCACCGCGATCGAGATTGCACCCGAGAATCCGGTTGTGCAAGCCACCGACGCGACACAACATATTCGAATCGTCGCTCGATACGCCGATGGTGCAACCAGGGATGTCACCCATGAGGCTTTCATTGAAAGCGGCAACACCGAAGTGGCCACAGTCGAAAAGGGCGCGGTGCTGCAAGCGGTTCGACGCGGTGAAGCTCCCGTACTCGCTCGGTACGAAGGTTGTTATGCCGCAACGACCTTGACTGTGATGGGCACACGCGACGGGTACAAGGAATCTGAGGTCGAAACATGGAACGAGATCGATCATCTGGTGGCACAGAAATGGCAGCGAATGAAAATCGTTCCGAGTGGCCTATCCGACGACGCCACATTTCTGCGGCGCGTGCATCTGGATTTGACGGGGTTGCCACCCACCTCGGACCAGGTTCGAGCCTTTTTGGCGGACCCGACACCGACTGTCCAAAAACGATCGGCGTTAGTCGATGATCTGATCGGCAATGAGGCGTTTGTCGAATACTGGACGAACAAATGGGCCGACTTGCTGCAGGTCAACCGAAAGTTCTTGGGCGTTGAGGGCAGCAAAGCCTATCGCGGTTGGATCCGTGAAGCCGTCCAAGAAAACCGACCTCTGGATCAATTTGCCCGCGAGATTTTGACCGCATCCGGATCCACGCAGGCCAATCCACCGGCGTCGTACTACAAAGTGCTGCGGACGCCCGAAGACGCGATGGAAAACACCACGCATCTGTTTCTTGGTATTCGGTTCAACTGTAACAAATGCCATGACCATCCATTCGAACGCTGGACGCAGGACCAGTACTACGAAATGGCCGCCTTCTTCGCACGCGTGACGCGGAAACGCGATCCCGCGTCAGGAAAAAAGACTGTCGGCGGTTCGGCGGTGGAAAAGCCCAAGCCGCTTTACGAATTCGTCCAAGATGCCAATACCGGCGAAGTCAAACATGCGAGAACGGGTGACGATGTCCAACCTGATTTTCCCTATCCGCTTCAACCAATCCCGAGTCAGGAAACACTCACGTCGACGCAGCCACCTAGTACGAAGCCGGAATCGATATCGCTCAGCCGTCGTGAGCGTTTGGCTGAGTGGATGACATCGCCGCGCAATGAGTACTTTGCCCGCAGTCACGTCAATCGAATCTGGGGATACCTCACCGGCGTGGGTCTCATCGAACCCATTGATGACATTCGCGCGGGCAACCCACCGACCAATCCTGAACTGTTGACCTATTTGACCGATGAGTTTATCGAGTCAGGATTTGATACTCGCCACATCATGAGGCTGATCTGCAACAGTCGAACGTATGGGCTGTCTGTTGAGACCAATCCGCTCAATGCCGACGACACGCTGAACTACTCGCACGCGACCGCGCGTCGACTACCCGCCGAAGTGATTTACGATGCGGTGCACCGCCTGACCGGTGCCATCAGCTCGCTACCTGGCATGCCAAAAGGGAGCCGCGCCGCAGCCGCCAGCGATGCGGGCGTTGCACTGCCCGATGGTTTTTTACAGAACCTGGGACGACCGGTCCGCGAAACGGCCTGCGAATGCGAACGTGGCGATGATCTGCAACTCGGCCCCGTGATGGCCCTGATTAATGGACCCACGATCGGATCAGCCATCAGCGATCCAAAGAATGAACTCGAAAAAATCGTCGCCGAGTTTCCCGACAATGCGGCGATGTGCGAGGAAATCTTTCTTCGAGCATTATCGCGTCGCCCAACCTCCGCTGAGCACGCCGCATTCGCCGATTTGATCGAATCGCTTGACGATGACCACACGACTCTGGCGCAACGAGTTGCTCAAGCCGAAGCAGCGTGGAAAACGCAACGTCCAATCCTTGAGTCACAGCGAACAACACGCTTAGCAAATGTGAAAAGGGAAATCGGCGATCGCGAACAAGCCATTCAGCCTGAACGCGATCAGATGCAAAAGGCTCGCCAAGCAGCAATTGATGATGCAGAAGCCTCACTTGCCAAAGCCCGCCAAGAGCTGCCCTCTCATGTCCAGTCATTTGTTCAAAAGAGTACCGCCGAGCCACAGCGTGTTGAATGGTTTCCGCTGACGCCGCTATCAGCAACGAGCACCGGCGGCATCACCCTGTCGAGGCAACCCGATCGCAGCGTGCTCGCGTCCGGTTCAGCCGACCGTGCCGCGTACACGCTGGTGTTCCAAACGTCACTGCAAAAGCTAACCGGACTGCGTGTTGAAGCTCTCACCGACCCGTCGTTACCCAGCCAAGGACCAGGCACTTCCGGTAACTTCGTCGTGACTGAACTTACGGTGACCGCTGCAGCAACGGGCAAAGGGGGCGGTTCGTCGGACTTTAGTGCGGTCCCGATCAAACGAGGTCAGGCCGACTTCCTACAGACCAATTTCAAAATTGAAGCTGCGTTTGACGGCACCACCGGCAATCAATCGGCATGGGCGATCGCGGGGGCGACCGGTGTGGCGCACTGGGCCACGTTCCAGTTCGCAAGGCCGATTGAGGTCAGCAAACCCGACCAGAGAACGCGGTTGCGGATCACCATTCATCACAACCACCGCGCCAAGAATCACCTTCTCGGTCGGTTCCGAATCAGTGCCACCACGGCGACGGGAGACATTCCTCTGGGAACGACCGAGGCGATTGGGATCGCGGCATCAACGCCAGCGAAGGAGCGAACGGACCCTCAAAAGGAATTGCTTTCAAGCTATGTGGAAGCGACACACGAAGTGTTCCAAAAAGCCAGGCAAGCATTGGCCACAGCCAAACGTCCTTTGCCGCCTGATGAAAAGCTCGTTGCTTTGCGGGCACAGGAAAAGGCACTCGCGACGCCAACACAGACTGACCCCAAACTGATCCGCTTGCGTGCCGATCTGGACCATAGCACGCAACAGCTTCATCGTCGTCGTTTGACGGCGGCTGAAGACTTGGTCTGGGCGTTAATCAACACACCCGCCTTTTTGTTTAACCACTAGGAGCCTAAATGCACATTGCCATTTTGGATGGGAGACACCGTGATTAATAGCATCTCCGAGCGTGTTAGCCGCTTTAACGCTAGCGTCCTGTTGATTGATTCATCTTTCGAAGACCTGTTGTTTAACCGGTAGCCGTAGGCGACGCATATCGGCATCTAGGTCGCCTCCGGCTACCCGTTAAACGATCAAATCAACAGGCCGTTAGCCACGATTTAACCCGAGAAAACCGCGGCTAACGCCGTGCGGCTAATCCAAAGTGACGCTGTCCAGCTAAGCAAATCCAAAACGACGCATTTGTACGACGGACTTCCTAGTCAACCAAACTGCAATCCAGATATCGCCCGATACCGATCCCGAAGGAAATTTCAATGTTGAACTTAAAAGGGCCCAACGCCAAAGACCTTTGTGATCCCCATCTCGCGCCGACACGTCGTGCTTTTCTGCGAGTGGGATCGGCGGGCATGCTGGGACTGAGCTTGCCACAACTAATGCAACTGCAAGCTTCGCAGGCTGCGTCGGCCAGTACCTCGGCACCACGTCATGGCGGTGGACCGGGCTGGGGTACGGCCAAGAGCATCATCATGGTTTATCTGCAGGGCGGACCCAGCCATCTTGACCTTTGGGATCCCAAAGAAAACGTTCCTGACAACGTGAAGAGCCAATTCAAGCCGATCAGCACCAAGATTCCCGGAATTCAATTCACCGAGAATCTTCCAAAGCTCAGTCAGATTAATGATCGGTTCACGATGATTCGGTCCATGTCTTACACGCCGAATGGTCTGTTCAATCATACCGCCGCGATCTATCAGATGATGACGGGCTACACCACGGATAAGGTCAGCCCATCAGGTCAGCTTGAGCCACCCACGCCAAAAGACTTTCCCAACTTTGGCAGCAACATCGTCAAAATGCGTCCCATCGATGAGCCGATGCTGCCCTTTGTGATGCTGCCAAGGCCTCTGCAAGAATCCAACGTGATTGGCAAGGGCGGCACGGCTGGTTTCCTGGGCAAGTCGTACGATCCGTACACGCTTTATCCGCCCGGTGACGACATGGACATGGAGAAGATGTCCAAAATTCGGGTCGACGATCTTAAGCTTCGCGATGAAGTGTTCGACATTCGACTGCAGCGGCGTGCCAGTTTGCGTCAATTGCTCAACGACCAAATGCCTGCGATCGATCAAGCGGTGCAGCGGTTTGAACTGGACCAGAACTACGATCGGGCTTTGTCGCTGATTTTGTCCGGTCGCGCTCGCGATGCATTCATGTTGGCCGAAGAAGACGATGTGCTGCGTGACGCTTATGGACGCAACACATTTGGCCAATCATGTTTGCTGGCCAGACGTCTGGTCGAAGCGGGCACGCGGGTCGTGGAAGTGATCTGGCCCAAGGTTGCCAACAGCGATAACCACTCTTGGGACCACCACGTGAGCCTGAGCAAACGGATTAAAGATCAATCCGCACCGATGCTTGATTCGGGGCTGACCACGTTGATCGAAGACCTGGACCAACGCGGAATGCTCGAAGACACACTAGTGGTAGCGGTCGGCGAATTCGGTCGTAGCCCACAAAGGGGCGTCAGCACCAGCGGCAATAACAATTCGGATGATGGTCGTGACCATTGGCCATACTGTTACACGGCGGTCATGGCGGGTGCCGGCGTCAAACGTGGGTTGGTTTACGGCACCAGCGACAAGACCGCGTCGGCCCCGATGGACAATCCGGTCCATCCGACGGAGCTACTCGCTACGATTTATCACAGCTTTGGAATCGATCCCGAGACGATTGTCTACAACCACCTCAACCAACCCCGAGAGCTGGTCAAGGCTG
>JBCCJB010000128.1:0-9616 GCA_039028015.1 Planctomycetota bacterium | reverse complement strand
CACCAATGGTGTAGTGCGGACCGGTGATGCCTAGATTCAGCGCGATCTCTCCCGCGGGATTGTTGGCGACGGTGCGGGGATTGTGATGGTGGGACCAACAACTGGTGTCGTAATCAAATCCCTTGATGACAAAGATTTCGTTTTCAGTCTCAACGTTGCCGTGCTCGGTGACACCGATGTAAATCCCGATCCGAGACTTGTCCATCTCGTTGATATCGACGCCAGCGTGCTGGATCGCCTCGTTGGCGGCGTACACGCCGATGCTGCCCGCCCGAGTTCCACGACGTATGTCACGTTTCTTTTGGTACTTTTGGGTATCAAAATCGCAGATGCCCGCCAGCGTTTTGCCGAAATAACGGATCTCGTACGGTTGCACGCCACTGCGTTTTTCCAACAGGGCTTCGCGGTAACTATCCCAATCATTTCCGTTGGGGGCGGTCAGGCCGATTCCCGTGATGACGATCCGCTGATCGTCGGGCAATTGGGATGCTAGATTCGGTGCGATCACTTAGCTAAACCGTCGCGGCGGCCGGGCAGAGCGTGGTTGCGATATCGCCGGGCACAGCGCCCCTGGCGATCTGCAGAACGTACCCTTTCCCCATCAATCACTCAACGGCTGAACCAAAACCCAGCACTCGAATTACGTTCCGTCGTAACCTTTTCATCGCTAAAATCGGCCCGACCCTGCAATCCTTTGGTTCGTGCTACGTGCCACAGAACGTTTGATAATCGCGAAAATCGGTTTCCGGAGGCGTCTGCCATTGAGCGGACGAGACTGAGTGGTCGTAGGGACGGCTCAATACTTCCATCCAATCCAACAGGGGCTCAAGATTACCCTGCTGCGCTGATTCCAAAACCGACTCGACGATGTGATTGCGAGGAATGAACGCTGGATTGATTTCTCGCATGCGTTGCTTTGCCGTTGCGATCGATGACTGGGTTGTCAGCGTGTCGTGCCAGCGCGAATGCCAGTTCTCAAACGTGTCGGAATGGTAGATGTCACGATCGGGAAGTTGTTCAGCCGACAGATCACGAAAGGTATTGGTCCAGTCTGCGTTCGCGTCGGTCATCCAGGTTAGCAAATCATCAACGCAGCTCCGGTGATGTTGATGATCCTGATCGAAGCCGAGTTTGCGAAGCATGATGTGTTGGTATGCGTTCTGAAACAACGATTCGAATCGCTCGACAGCCTCGGTCGCACGCTCCACCGCCACGTCGCGATTGGAATCAATCAAGGGCAGCAATGCTTCGGCGAAGCGAGCTAGATTCCATTGGGCGATACTGGGTTGGTTTCCGTAGGCATATCGTCCCTGATGATCAATGGAACTGAACACCGTGTTCGTGTCATAGCGATCCATAAACGCGCACGGTCCATAATCGATCGTCTCCCCCACGATCGACATGTTGTCGGTGTTCATCACGCCGTGAACAAAGCCAACGGATTGCCACCGCGCGATCAATGTCGCCTGCTTACTAATGACCTCATCAAGCAGCAGTCGATAGCAATCGTCATTGCCGTGACACTGCGGGTAGTGTCGTTGGATCACATGATCGGAAAGTGCCTGCAGTCCCGAACCGCCATCGGCACCAGCGGCAAACTGGAATGTTCCGACGCGAATGTGACTCTGAGCGATTCGGGTCAATATCGCACCGGGCAAGGCCTCTTCGCGATAGACCGGCTCGCCTGTCGTCACGACGGCAAGTGCACGCGTCGTCTCAATGCCAAGCCCGTGCATGGCTTCGCTGATGAGGTATTCGCGCAGCATGGGTTTGAGCGCCGCACGACCATCACCACCGCGTGAGTATCGAGTGCGACCGGCGCCTTTGAGTTGCACATCGACATGTTCGCCCCGCGGCGTGATGTGTTCACCCAACAGAATCGCGCGGCCATCGCCGAGCATGGTGAAGTGCCCAAATTGATGACCCGCATAAGCTTGCGCAAGTGGGGCCGCGTCATTCGGAATCGCGTTGCCGGACAAACATGCTGCCATCGAAACCCCATCGTTACTCTCAACATCAAGACCAAGCTCTTCGGCAAGACTCGCATTCCATAGCAACACGTTGGGTTGGGTGACGGACGTTGGTTTGACGCGTTCGAAAAAGAACTCGGGTAGTTGGCTATAGCGATGGTCCCAACGCCAGCCATCGAGCTTCGCGTCAGCATCGCGCCACCAAACATGCGTTTGATCAACTGTGCTCATGATCTAAAAAAGGGGTTAGGTCTCTTTTCTATGCTTTTTCACCGCACCACGTGAGCACGACACACGTCAGCGATGCTCTGCGGCTGTGACAAATGATTGACCATGATTCGCTCGGCGATCAATGGCCCGGCCACTCGCGAATAGTCGTTGATGTCAAAGGTGTTCACAATGACTGCCACCGCCCAACCGCGCCGCGAGCAACCGATGATGGAAGCAATGTCGGCTTCACTGGCATTTTGAACGATGAATAGGAGCGTCGTCTCTTGATTGAGCTGGGATTGGGACTCAATAATCAGTTCGGCCAACGAGAGCGCACGATCGGGCGACGCGTCATTCGTTTCTTGCATGCCGGTGCGCTCGAGTCTCGCCAGTGTGCTTCGAATGCGTCGCAGTTGCAGGGGCCCGCGATCCACCGGAACGACCACGGGGCGAAGTCGATCACTGTTCCCCTTCATCGTCGCGGCGGCACCTGCCTGGTCTCGGACGCGATGATCGCCTTGAAATCCCTCTGTGCGAATTCGGTCTGCGGCATCGCGTGCATTGGTGACCAATCCGAACGGTTCGCCGGCGTCATGCAATGTGGCGGCAATCGAAGCCGCCGCCGATACCGCCAAATCCGTTCGCACTGGTTCATGACGCGATGGATTGGTTGCCGCGTGAAAATCCAGTACCAGCGTGGCACCGGCAATCGACGACGGTTCGTAGACCTTGCTGTGCAGCGTGCCCGTTCGTGCGGTCGCGGCCCAGTGAACACTTCGCATGGGATCTCCCGCCTGCCAATGGCGAATGCCTCGCAGACGCGTCGGATCGGCCATCACGTTGTCTCGAATGCGTATTTCGCCAATCGGACGCCGTGACCCTATGTCATAAGTCGAGACCAATTCCGTTTGCGGAAGCACGGTCATGTAAATGGGTCTGGCCGCTAAGCGATATCGTCGGAACAACCCAACAGGATCACCCGTTTCCAAGACGGTTGGTCCAATTTGAAAATAGCCTCGACGTCGACACCGAATGGCGTATTGAAGCTGTTTGGTCTGTCCGGGCCACAGCATGAAGACACCCAATCGCGCGCCCTCAATTTCCAACGCTCCACGCTGGCCCTTTGAAGGATGGCCCATTGAAGCTGACGGAACCAAGTCCTCGGCCAGCAGCCAAGCGATAGGCAGCCGGCCGTGGTTGGTCACGTCAATTGCGACCTCAACTCGGGAGCCAATCGCTAACTCCAAATCAAGTCGTTGACCACGACGGGGCGCCGTTCGCTCAGCAATGGCACTCGATGAAGCCTGCGTCGCCACGAGATTACCCAGCAGCACCACCACAGCAACCGTGATCGCGGCCGTCATCCACAATCCGGCACCCGCCACCATGCCCAACGCCAGCACGCCCGCGCAGTTTGCCACCACGGCAAGTCCACTTGACGGTTGGTCCGTCACGACTGAATCGTCGGCACGGCGATTTCGCTGATGATTTCTTCGAGCACCTTCTCGGGTGTTCGTTTTCGCAACCGGCTTTCGGGACGCACAATCAAACGATGGTTCATGACTGGGCCGATGATCTTTTTGATGTCATCGGGCATCACGTAGGCCCGACCACGAATCGCGGCCATCGCTTGTCCGCACCGAAACAATGCGATCGTCGAACGGGGGCTTCCGCCCAAGGCAAGGTCCTCGTGATGCCGTGACTGATGAACAATTTGAAGCAAGTATTGCCTGACCCGCGGATCAACGTGCACATCGCGAATCGCTTTTTGACACGCGACGAGTTGACTTGCTTTGGCAACAGCATTCAATTCGTCGACCGGATGGGTTCGCTGCAGCAAATCCAGCATCCGCATCTCTTCGTCCACGGACGGATAGCCCAAACTGAAACGCATCAGGAATCGGTCCAATTGCGCTTCGGGTAACGGAAAAGTCCCTTCATGATCAACCGGGTTCTGCGTGGCGATTACCAAGAAGGGCGGTTTCAACGAATAAGTTTTGCCGTCGACGGTCACACATGATTCGGCCATCGCTTCGAGCAAACTGGCCTGCGTCCGCGGTGTCGCTCGATTGATTTCATCAGCCAACAAGATCTGCGTGAACACCGGGCCGGGCCGAAATTCGAACTCGGCGGTCTTCTGGTTGAAGATCGATGTTCCCGTGACATCGGTTGGCAGCAGGTCGGGTGTGCACTGCACGCGTTTGAACTGACATCCCAAGCTTTTGGCAAGCGCTCGAGCCAGCATCGTCTTCGCCACACCGGGAACATCTTCCAGCAACACGTGTCCGCCTGACAGCCAAGCAACCATCGACAGCACGAGCTGCTTGCGTTTGCCAACGATGGCATGTTCCACGTTGCCGATAACGCGCTTGGCCAATTCAGCGACGGCGGCAACATCCGCCGGCGCGGGCGTGGCAGGAGCAACGGGGGGCGATGAGGTCTCCACGTCCGCAGTATAACCGCCCGCCGTCATCGGGACCGGCCCCGTTGAGATGACGCCGTTTGATGTTAGGGCAAAACCTGCAGCCGAATGTCATCAAATTCAGCGACTCCAGTGGCACCAAACAAACCCAGTCGAATGATGGCCTCTTTGGTTGTTGGCGGGACACGCAACAGCCGGCTATCCTCACGCCAGTCGCGAGTACCGCGATAGGGACCCAACGTCACGGTTTGCAGCATTCGGCGCTGCTCGTCGTAGTAACTGATCGCAATGGCTGGAATCGCGTCGGCATCAGGTCCTTTCTCGATGCTCTGGGTGCGGACTCGACCTGAAAAACGGATCATGGAAACCGCTTGGCCATCAATTGCGATGCCTTGAAGCAAATGAGAACTCAACCCCGGCGTCTCATTGCTGAAACGCGCCACATGACGGCCGTCGCCGATGGCCACTCGCATCACTTGCCGACCGTAATACCAACCTGGGATGAAACCCTCGGGATCATCAGCGGCCGACGCCACTTCAAACGAACCATTAATCAGTTGTGGTTGGGTCGCGTCAGGAAGCCGCACGCGTTTGGCTTCTGCTGTCCCCGTCATGGGA
This sequence comes from Planctomycetota bacterium, assembly GCA_039028015.1. GTDB lineage: Bacteria > Planctomycetota > Planctomycetia > Pirellulales > Pirellulaceae > Rhodopirellula. Next base: position 4,396 of record JBCCJB010000128.1, on the reverse strand, counting down.
ACAAACAGCGTTGGCCGTAGCGGCTGCCGAACGAGTTCGCCGTCGACCTTCTTCATTTCATAAAACGTCTGCTGATAACGTTGGCCAACGGGAATGATCATCACACCGCCTTCGTTCAATTGATCCGCCAGTGGTTTGGGGACCGACTCCGGGCTACACGTCACGATGATCTTGTCGAACGGAGCTGCCTCCGGCCAACCCAAAAAACCATCGCCGATACGTGTTTGCACATTCTCGTAATCCAATCGATTGAGCACCCGAGCTGCTCGCTGTCCCAACTCGGGAACGATTTCGATCGAGTACACCTCTGCGACCAAGGGGCTGAGCACAGCGGCTTGATAGCCACTGCCCGTCCCAATTTCCAACACGCGGTCATCGGGCTGCGGGTCGATCACCTCTGTCATCCAAGCCACAATAAACGGGCTGCTGATGGTTTGTGCTGAGCCGATCGGCAACGCCATGTCAAAATAGGCTTGGCCTCGCACCGAAGCCGGCACAAACTCATGACGCGGCGTTTGGGCAATCGAAGACAGCACCCGCGGGTTGGTGACGCCGGCGGTTCGGATTTTGGTTTCCACCAGCTTCCGTCGTGCCGCCGCAAACGGATCACGGGCCAACGTCACGGCGTTTCCCGTTGAGCCAGAAGATCCAAACGAACCCGCAGACTGAAACAACGCCGATGAAGGAGGTTCCTCACAGCTGCAAACGCCGTGCAGCAACAAAACCTGGCCACAAAAACAGGCAATCGACAAGGTGATGAACCGGATCGTCTTCTGTCGCGAGAGACCGGCTGCGTGCAGCGCGCGGGAAAACGGAACGATGCATCGGCCAGCCATACCATTAGTCTACCTTCCCGGGCGCAATAGGACCGGCAATCCATACACATCCTGAAACAGACCGGATTGAGTTCGCATCGCGAGCTGTTCGAGCGAGACATCGTCGACACTGGGGACTTCAATCACCATGCGTTTGGACTGAACGCGGCACGCGATCTCTCGAATGCGACCGCTGCGGGTATCGTCCAACGCGATTGCGATTCGCAGCAACGAAGCCATTTTTGAAACGGCGACGCGATCGGACCGTTCCAGAGACCCGTATCCATCATGGCCGGGCTGCGGCGAGGCTCGTCGGTGATAGCGAGCAACTAGCGCGACCAGCAACAATTCGTGCTGTGACAATCCGAACAACTCGCTGTTGCGAATCAAGTAAAGCGAGTGCTTATGATTGCTCCGCACGTTGATATACAGCCCAACTTCGTGCAGCAACGCGGCGACGTACAACATCACCTCATGCCGAGAATCCAACTGGTGTTCGTCAGTCAATTGCTCAAAGAGCTGCCGCGTCAGTTCCGCGACTGATCGTGCGTGGGGTTCGTCAACGTCAAACTTTCGACCGAGTGAGAGCGCCGACCGAATGATTTGCTGGCGAAATTGTGGCGTCCAATCACCGCCGGTTTGCATGTCTGCGATCAAGCCGTCACGCAAATTGATACCGCTCGCCATCACATGCGACAACTCAAAATGACGGGCCAGCAGCGTGTAGGAAAGCAACGCCGGTGCCAACGTTTCCGCTTCAACAAACGTCGCACCAAATCGCTGCACCACCGCGTCCTCACCCATCGTCAGCACTTCGGTTGTGAGCGCTTCCAGGCGATCGATTGGCAGCTTGACCAGTGACTTTTGATCCCAGTCGGGTATCAATCGCTTCGCCGCAAACCGAATGTCGCCGCCGATTGCGATCAGGTGCAATGATTTGTCTGTGCGAATCTGATCGGCAATGCGAATCAGAATTCGTCGCACGTGAGTTTCGAGAAGCTCGATCCAACGTCGGCCATGCACGCCGGATGCATCCAGGGTTTGCAGCAGCCGAAGGGCTCCCAGCCGAAAGCTATCACTATGCAGAACATTACCACCGCGGATGATCAGCAATTCCGTGCTCCCGCCGCCCACTTCCATCACGATCGATTTGTTTTCGGCCGTTTCACGCAGGCTCATCAGCTGCGGCGTGATGCCCATGTAGGTGATTCGATTGACCTCCGCCTCATCGATCGGCTCGACATCAAGACCCGTCGCCACATAAACACGATCGATGAACGCAACGCGGTTGGACGCCTCGCGAACGGCACTGGTCGCCACGACTCGAATGTCGCCGGAGTCTTCTACGCCATACTCGCGAAGCAACCGCCGGAATCGACGCAGGATCGTGGTGGCTCGCTCGATCCCCTTGCGTGACAAGCGGCGTGACTCAAAGGCATCACGCCCCAGATCAACCGGTTGCATCAACGTTTCAAGCGTTCGTGTCCGGCCGTCGGCATGCAACTCGGCCACCGCCATGCGAATGCTGGTTGCACCAATATCAATCACGGCGATGGTGCGTGGCGGCGCCGCAGTTTCAATGGCCATCGCGTCGGTTTGAGTCACTTCGGACTCGCTTTTTCAGTCACGTCGACGGTGATTCCATGGCGGGCAAGAGCATCGATTGCAGGTTGCCCACCGAGGCACTGCTCGGCACGCCATCCATGCGTTCGCGCCGCCGCCACATTTTCATCGCGATCATCCAAGAACAAAATGTCTGCACCAGAGACCGAAGCTGCCGCTTGAGCCAATTCATTGGCATGGCGATAGATCTCAGAATCAGGTTTCATTGAGCCAACCTGATAGCTGACGACGGTGGCATCGAAAGGTCCGTCCAAAATTTGGCTGGGCATCGCGGAAACGAAATCCCAGTGAGCGCGACAGGTGTTGGAAAGAATGCCCACGGGCAAACGCTGTGCACGCAGCGACGCGATCACATCCGCCATAACTTCGATCGGCGAAAACATGTCACTGATCGCGTTGAGGATCTTTGGCAGCGGTACGGTATCTTTGATCGCGTAACGCGCGTGGAGATGCTGACCGAACTGAGATTCGCTGATGCGTCCCGATTCCAGATCGTTCTGCAAGCCGCTCTCGTGCAAGATCGCGTCGGCTTGATCCGCATCGCCGCCGAACAATGCCGCGATATTGCGACATGCTCGTCGTCGATCAAATGAGAAAAGCACGTTTCCCAAATCGAAATAAACGAAACCCACATCGCTCATCGCATTAGGACTCGAATGTTTCGATACCATGCTTCCGCGGGCGGACCCGAGTGAATCTGCAATGCAAGATGACCTTGCCGAGCAATATCTGGATCAGTTTCGGTGTAGTCCACGGTCATCACATCATCCATGAAGATCTGAATGCGATTTCCCCGGCAAATAATTCGCATGCGAACCCACTTGGTTTCAAAAAAGATGTCCCGGCGTTTCGCGGGTGACGATTGGTTTGCAACTGATTTCGCTGCATTGGACATCGCCCCTTTTGACGCACTGTTGTTGGATGAATCATTCGTTGACGACGAGCCATTTGATTTGACCGCTTCCTGATCATCCGACGCTTCTGTCTCGGTGGTCAGGCTGATCGGTTTCCGAGTGACATCAAACGGTGTCTTGGGCTCGGCAAGCATTCGTCGCCGCCGCGACTCATCATAGAGGGCTCCCCAGATGCTGCGTCCCCAAGCGGTTCCCATATCCGCCTGGTAACCAACCATCTCTGTCTTTGGCAGTGGCTTGTCGCTTTTTCCAATGGTTTCGCCTGCACGAGGACGTCGCGAGCGAAATTGAACACCTGCATTGTCTCCAATGCCGATCAAGCGAACCTCCAAACGCAACTCAAAGTCACCGAACGATTCGTTGAACATGAGAAACTGGTTGTGAGGAATCGGACGATCCAAACGACCTGCGACAATTGCGCCATCGTCGACGCGAAACCAAAAGCCATCGCCCTGCCAGCCAAAAAGGTTTTCGCCATCGAATAAGCTGCGGGCGCGTTTTTCGAAATCATCGCCCGAATTGGGGACGTCACCGTGGGCGATTGATTGGGCACCTAAGGAAGTGACAATCAGGGTGGCTAAGACGAAAAACGGTGACTGCATCTTTGTGGTTCGCATGTTGATGATCATACTCGTTGCCGCCACGAAAAACCTCCCCGTGATCACGGAGCCCACGCTGTCTTCATGACCGTTTTGAATCAATACAGTCGTCACATTACCCAGCCAAAAAGCCAGGGCGCTTCGCAGGCGATGCTGTATGCCACGGGCATGACACCCGAAGACATGGACAAGCCGCAAGTCGGCATCGGTAGCGTTTGGTATGAGGGCAACAGTTGCAACATGCATCTGTTGGATCTGGCCGGTGAGGTTCGTCGCGGCGTGACCGACGCCGGGATGGTCGGGATGCGATTCAACACGATCGGGGTGTCCGATGGCATTTCGATGGGTACCGATGGCATGAGCTTTTCGCTGCAGAGCCGCGACCTAATCGCTGACAGCATCGAAACGATCATGTCGGCCCAGTGGTATGACGGGCTGATTGCGT
>JBCCJB010000127.1:0-9646 GCA_039028015.1 Planctomycetota bacterium | reverse complement strand
TTGACATGACCAGCGGAGCCGGTCACGACTCCGCGGTGCTGAGCGACGTTTTCCCCACGTCAATGCTTTTCATTCGTCAGCCGGTCGGCATCAGTCACCATCCCGACGAAGACGTCGACGCGAGCGATGTGGCCATCGCCATCGAAGTCCTGCATCATTTCGTCACACACTTCCAGGACATAACATGAGCCTGCATCCGCTCGGCCAAACACGCACGTGTGTGATGACCGACCACGCGATAATCGGAACTGACTCGCATGTCCCATCGCCGATTCATGCATGGACGGAAACAACAGGCGTCATGCTCATCAGCCCTTCGATGGGTGCGGTGCACAAACCCGATTTCGCGATGTACTTGGTTGACCTGGACGCGTCATCGCGATTGGAGACGAGCGGCAACGGCATCCAACGAGTGATCATCACGCTGGAGGGTGAGCTGACGGTTGATGGCAACCCAATCCCGGCACAGTCGTACGTGTACTTGCCCGGCCAATCAAAGCTGACATGCCACGCAGCCGTCCACGCAAAGTGCTTGGTGTTCGAAAAGGCGTTCGTGCCACTACCAGGACAGTCGCCGCCCGACTTTCGATTCGGTGCCATTGCGGACGTCCCCGCCGAACCGTTTTTGGGTGATGAGGATGCTCGACTAGCCTGTCTCTTGCCCGACGATCCATCCTTCGACATCGCCGTGAATGTCTTTACCTATCAAAGCGGTGCGGCGTTGCCGTTTGTTGAAACCCACATCATGCAGCATGGCCTCTATATGACGGCGGGGCAGGGCGTTTATCGCTTGGCTGATTCTTGGTATCCGGTCGCGGCGGGCGATGCGATTTGGATGGCGTCGTATTGTCCGCAGTGGTTCGTCGCAATGGGAAAGCAGCCAGCGCAATACATCTATTACAAAGATGTCCATCGCGACCATCTTTCGCCCATCCCGAACGCTCTGAAATGAAAATCGATTTACACGTCGATGAGAAGCGCTGCTTGAGCGAGTTGGATCGTTTGTCACGATTCAGTTCGTGCGACCAACCGCATCCGGCGGTGACACGAATCGTCTTCAGCAACGAGGATTTGGCCGCGCGAGCCTATTTGAAATCGCTGTATGAGGATGCTGGATTGACCGTGCGCGTTGATGGCGTTGGCAATACGTTTGCACGCTGGATTGGCACTGACGATTCGCTTCCTGCTGTTGCGACGGGAAGCCACACCGACGCGATTCCTCACTCGGGCATGTACGACGGAACGCTCGGTGTGCTGGGCGGACTCGAAGCGATCCGGACCTTGCAGGCTTCCGGGTTCCTACCCACGCGCAGCATTGAACTCGTGATGATCACGAGTGAAGAACCCACTCGCTTTGGCATCGGTTGCTTGGGCAGCCGCGTGATGGCAGGTTTGCTGGACGAGTCATCGCTGACGCGTCTCCACGATCAAGATCAGCACGATGTGCTGACGGTGTGCCGACAAGCTGGCTTTACCGGCGACGTCGCTGGATCCGTTCTGAAGCCCGATCACTATCACGCGTGGCTGGAATTGCATATCGAACAGGGCCCCGAACTTGAATTCAAAGCGCTTCCCATCGGCATCGTCACCGGCATCGCGGCCCCGGCAACCATGCGAGTCACGGTTTCGGGTCAAGGGGGACATGCCGGCGGTGTTCTGATGCCGGCTCGTCGCGATGCGTTGTGTGGTGCTGCGGAGATGATCACTCAAATCGAACGACTTGGCCGCGGGAGTCCAAGCGACGATTTGGTCGTCACCGTTGGCCAAATCGACGTGCACCCCGGAGCCGTTAATTCGATTCCATCAAAAGTGATGTTCACAATCGATTTACGCGACGTTCATTTAACTTCACGAGATCAATGCAAGACCGAGATCGAATCGACTTGCCATCGCATCGCTGCGGAGCGATCGCTCGGGATCGAGATCCAAACTCAAAACGCCGATCCACCGGCCGGGGCGGACCCAATGATCATGACGACCATTGAATCGGCATGCCACGACGGCGGCGTGTCGTTTCAATCAATGGTCAGTCGAGCGTATCACGATTCGTTGTTCATGGCCCAAGTGGCACCGATGGGCATGATATTTATTCCGTGCCGCGGCGGTGTTTCGCATCGTCCTGACGAATACAGCACGCCAGAGCAGATCGCGGTCGGCGTCGACGTGTTAGCTCGATCGCTCGCGTTGCTGGCGAGTTAATCAAGCGACTAAGCCGTCTATTTTCCCGGTTCACACCGCATGCGTGGTTGCGACCTAGATCCGGCGCGAAACCCCTCCCGCGATTCGCGGTAGGGGTCGGAAACGAGCGGTAGCGAGTTTCCGGGGGAGGGCGTTGGCATTGCGAATCAAGACGTTCAACGCAAGACGAACGTCGCAACAAAGATTCAAGCTTCGAACTTGCCTCTTCAAACTTCTCCGACCCTCTCCCGAATTTCGCTTCGCTCAATTCGACCTCCTCAAACTCCATTTGGGAGAGGTGCAACAGCTTTGTTTGAAGATCAGTTTCCGGTCTCGATCGAAATCGTTTCAACAAGACCACCCTCCCGCCGAACCCACTCCCAATCGAACCAACTACCCGCCCATCTGGTCAATCTGACTGCCTCGGGATTATTCTCTCGCGGTCAATCAATCCTCCTTTGCCTTTTGCCCCGTCGCCTCCTCAACGTGCTTCGAACCCACACCTGCGGCCAACTCCGCAAAACCGACGTCGGATCATCCGTCACCTTATGCGGATGGGTCGAAAGCAAACGCGATCATGGTGGTGCCGTCTTTATTGATTTGCGTGACCGATATGGTCTCACGCAAGTCGTCGTTGGCCCACCGGAAGCCAACTCAAAACTGATTGATGACGCGGGTCATGTTCCCGCCGAAAGCGTCATCCTGATTCGCGGGATCGTCGCGGACCGGCTCGAAGGCAAAACAAACGAGAAGTTAGCCACCGGCGAAATCGAAGTTCGCTCGGAACACTTTGAGATTCTTTCGACCGCCCAGACGCCACCGTTCACCCCCGGGCAGACCGATTTGCCCGGCGAGGACCTTCGTCTGAAATATCGCTTTCTCGATCTGCGGCGTCCCGAGATGCAGGCGGCACTGATTCGACGCAGCGAAATCATCAAGTGCATGCGCGACTACTTTGCCGAACACGATTTCATCGACGTCGAAACCCCGATTCTGGGCCGCAGCACCCCTGAAGGCGCTCGTGATTACTTGGTGCCCAGCCGAGTCCACGCGGGCAAATTCTACGCGCTGCCCCAATCACCGCAGCTCTACAAACAGATTTTGATGGTGGCCGGTTTTGATCGGTACGTGCAAGTCGCCAAGTGCTTTCGCGATGAAGATCTGCGAGCCGACCGACAACCTGAGTTCACGCAGCTGGATGTCGAAATGTCATTCATCGATGCCGATGACATCATGGGGCTGATCGATGGACTCGTCGCCCGAACAGCCAAGCAAATCCTGAATAAAGACATCCAACTACCGCTGCCGCGCATGACGTACGACGAAGCCATGCGGCGATTTGGAAGCGATGCCCCCGATTTGCGATTTGGTTTGGAAATCGTCGATGTGACATCCGTCGCGGCCAAAACCGATTTCCGTGTCTTTCGCGGCACCGCCGATGCGGGTGGTTTTGTCCGTGGCATCAACGTCAAAGATGCCGCCACGAAGTACTCCCGACGGCAAATCGATGAGCTGACGTCGTTCGTGCAACAAGATTTTGGAGCCAAAGGCTTGGCGTGGTTCCGTGTTGAGGATGACGGAACGCTGTGGAGCCCGATCGCGAAGAACTTTGATGCCGACCACTTGGCCGAAATCAAAACCCTGCTCGCCGGCGAACCCGGAGATTTGCTGATGTTCTTAGCGGACACGTGGGATGTGACGTGCAAAGGCTTATCGGGTCTGCGAAAGAGGCTCGCAACAGAGTTGAAGCTGTTTGATCCCGACGAATTGCACTGCAGCTGGGTCACCGAATTCCCGATGTTCGAGCGCGATGAAGACTCAGGCCGCTACGCTGCCATGCACCATCCCTTCACCGCACCATTGAAAGGCGATTTGGAAAAACTAGGCGATGAACCGGAGTCGTGCCGCGCCCAGGCTTATGACCTCGTCATCAACGGAAGCGAAGCGGGCGGCGGTACGATTCGAATTCATGATCAACCCACCCAGGCGAAGATCTTCGAATTGCTTGGGATGGATGAGGCAACCGCTAAGGATCGCTTTGGTTTCTTGTTAGATGCGTTGCAGTTTGGTGCACCGCCACACGGTGGCATCGCACTGGGAATCGACCGCTGGGTGATGCTTTTTGCGGGCCTGGAGAACATCCGCGAAGTCATCGCGTTCCCCAAAACGCAAAAAGCGACCGACCTGATGACGCAAGCGCCCGGCGAAGTCGACGCCGCCCAACTGAACGAGCTGCATGTACGTACCGTCAGCGTCAAAACGTAACCGTGTTCATCTAACCTCTCGTCCTCAAAATCACCGCAGCCTTTTTGCGTAATGCGGTTGTTGGCATGAGCACCATTTTGGTTACCGGAGGATGCGGATTTATTGGATCCTGTTTCATTCGCCAACTCTTTCAAAAGGGTGGTGATCCCAACGTCAACGTCATCAACATCGACAAGCTTACATATGCGGGTCATGAGGAAAATCTTCCTGAAGCAATCCGATGTGATCCGCGATATCGCTGGCATCGAACCTGCATCACCAATCGACGCGCAATCGCGGAGATCCTCAGCGAGTCTCAACCTGACGCGATTGTTCATTTTGCCGCCGAATCGCATGTCGATCGTTCCATCTCGTCCGCCGATCCGTTCGTGAGCAGCAATGTGGTTGGAACGGTGACGCTGCTGGATGAGTCACTGGCAATGATCCGTGCACGGGCCATGCAGAGCGACTTTCGTTTTATCCACATCTCGACCGACGAAGTCTACGGATCACTTGGCAAAGACGGTTGCTTCACCGAGTCATCACCCCAGCGCCCGAGTTCGCCGTATGCGGCATCCAAAGCCGCCGCGGAAATGTTTGTTCGGGCATATCAAACGACTCACAGTCTGCCCACCATCATCACGCATTGCAGCAATAACTATGGCCCCTATCAGCACTCTGAGAAGCTGATCCCGCTGATGATCCTTCGTGCCGCTGGCGGGCAACCGATGCCCGTTTACAACGACGGGTCAAACATCCGTAATTGGCTGCATGTGACCGATCACTGCGACGCAATCGCTCGGGTATTGCAGCGGGGCAGGGCAGGGCAGACGTATCACATCGGCGGACATGCTGAACGCACAAACATAGACGTGGTGCAATCGATTGCGGACGCGGTCGACGAAAGACTCGGGCGTCCCACGGGCAGCAGTCGCCGACTGATCGAGTTCGTCGACGATCGCCCCGGTCATGATTACCGGTACGCGCTGGATAGCTCCAAAACCGAGGCGGAATTGAATTGGCGTCCAGCCGTGTCATTTGAATCGGGTTTGATGGAAACGATCGATTGGTATCTCGCCGCCGATGATTGGATCACCGCCACGGCGTCAAACGTGCATCATGGCTGAGCCACAACGCAAAGGCATCATTTTGGCGGGTGGATCCGGCACGCGGTTGTATCCGCTGACCCACGCGGTGAGCAAACAACTGTTGCCGGTGTATGACAAACCGATGATCTATTATCCGCTGTCATGCTTGATGCTGGCTGGGATTCGCGACGTGCTGGTCATCAGCACACCGACGGACCTACCTCAGTTCCAGCGGTTGCTCCGTGACGGCGGGCAATGGGGCATGCAATTTCACTATGCCGCCCAAGCCAGACCAAATGGCTTGGCGGAAGCATTGATCATCGGCGCCGACTTCGTTGGCCACGGCGACGTCGCGTTGGTTCTCGGCGACAACGTGTTCTACGGGCAAGGCTTTGCCAAGATTTTGCGAACCGCAGCGGCGCGGACACATGGTGCGACCATTTTTGGACATCGTGTTTTGAACCCGCAACGGTATGGCGTCGTCGAACTGGACCCGCAGGGACAAGTGCTTTCGATTGAAGAAAAGCCACGACGTCCAAAGTCGCATTTTGCGATACCCGGGTTGTACTTTTTCGATCACCAGGCCGTTGAAATGGCTCGGTCGATCAAACCCTCATCGAGAGGTGAACTCGAGATCACAGAAATCAATCAGCGTTATCTTCAGCAAGGTGAGCTCAATGTCGAAGTGTTCTCTCGAGGGTTCACGTGGTTGGATGCGGGCACACATGAGTCGCTGGCTGAAGCGACCAACTTGGTCATGGCCATTGAGAAGCGACAGGGCGTGAAGATCGGATGTCCCGAGGAGATCGCGCACGCGGCGGGCTGGATCAATGACGATCAACTCGCAGGCCTCGCAAGATCGTTACCCCACGATTACGGCGATTACTTGCGTTCCCTTTTGTAACAGGCACATCGTAGAAGGCACACTCCCGTGTGCCGTTGCCTAGAACAATTCTAATTTTGATGTAGGTCGGCCACTCATGCCCGACTCTGATATTTAGACCGACGGGGAAGAGTCCCCGTCCTACCTGATTTGGTGAAATGCTCTCGTCCTTGCAAACAGCACACGGAGTGTGCTGACAACACTGACTAGGTTCGTGACACCGTCGCGTGGATGAAACCAAACGGCTCATCGGTCACAACAAACACATCGTTGTGGTTCTCGCGGCCAAAAGGCTTCAAATCAAATGGCACGTGATGCTTGTTAGGCATCGTCAATGTGATTGACTTAGCAGCATCGCAAGCGGCAAGCGCTGCCTCACCCATCAGATACAGCGTTTGTTGCACGCTAATGCTGTAATGATTCAGGAAGGTTTGCTTGAGTGCCTCCATCACCTGAGTTCGTGCGGCGGCAAAATCAACATTGGTTCCCTTGTAGGACCATTGACCCATGACCGACGTGGCCATGATTCGGTCATCGGTGTCAGCCAGCGTGCGAAATTCATCACGATGAAAATCCGCAAAACCCGTCTGCGTGGTCTTGGCGACCACCCAGTCATCGATACCTGCTTTCACTTGCGTGTCGACATCACGCAAGGCAACGACCTCCGCGGTGGGTGCTGATGAATCGTTCCCAGTAAAGCCATGCGGGCAATCAAGCAGACGGTCCCAGCAACGCTGCCGCAGCGTCACCGTGGCTTTGCTCAGATGTTCGTATTGCTTGAGAAAGTGTTCGGCGATGGTAATGCCAAAACCTTCAATCGTCTCAAACGGATCGTCCTTCGCGAGCACGTAAATGGTGTTCTTGCAAGTGTCAGTGGCCACGATCCCGGCATTGTCCGCGTCCACATAACCCGCCTCCAAATCACCCTCCAGCACGACGTTGACGGCTGCTTCGACAAAATCATGATGCTGTGGATCGGCGGGATCACGTCGGATCTTGCTGACGCGAACGCGGTGCTTGCCGTACGTGTTGTGTGCGAGCTGAATCGTCATGGGACGTTGTCCAATAAGTTGTTTCTTGGTTGAATCCATTGCTGAGCTGATGGTGCCCATCCATCAACGCCGTCCGCCGAATGATATCAGGTTGCCCGATGGATGATCACCGCGTTTTTCGCTCGCGACGCGTGATGCTTCCTTTGGCGACGACACCAGCATCGCAGCCAGCAAGTGATGCGGGACACGCCGCCGATGTGGTCGTGCGAGATGGCAACATCGTCGATGTGGTCGATTACGGAACCGCCAGCGGCGAATTGATTGACGTTGATGATCGATGGTTGCTGCCGGGATTGGTCGATACCCACGTGCACATCAACGAACCGGGGCGGACTCAGTGGGAGGGCTTCGCAACGGCGACGCGTGCGGCCAAAAGCGGCGGATTCACCACGCTGGTTGATATGCCGCTGAACAGCTCACCGGTCACCATCAGCCCCGATGCGTTGCAGACCAAACGAGCCGCTGCGGAAGGTCAGTGTCATGTCGACGTCGCCGCCCATGCGGGTTTGGTTCCCGAAAGTGCTGATTCAATCCAAGACGTGATCGCGGCAGGTGCGGTCGCAGCCAAAGCGTTCTTGTGTCCCAGCGGCATTGATGAATTCCCACATGTGCAGCGCGAACATCTTAAGCGTGGCATGGATCAGCTGGCGAGAATCGACAAACCACTGCTGGCTCATGCCGAAATCGCATCACCGATCGCTCCCATGACGGACCCAACCAGCTATCAGCAATACCTGCGCAGTCGACCGGATCAGTGGGAAGCCGATGCCATCGCGATGCTGATCGATCTTTCGCGACAAACCGGCTGCGCGGTGCACATCGTTCACCTCGCCTCGGCAACCTGCCTGCCAATGATTCGGGAGGCCCGTGAGGACAAACTACCCGTCACCGTCGAAACCTGCCCGCACTACCTTTGCCTTGATGCGGAATCGATTCCCGACGGAGCGACCCAGTTCAAGTGCGCACCGCCCATTCGATCGCGGGATAATCAAGATGCGCTGTGGAACGCGCTCCAATCTGGCGACATCGACATGATTGTGAGTGACCACTCGCCGTGCCCGCCTGACATGAAGCACCTTGATTCAGGCCGTTTTGATCTCGCTTGGGGTGGGATCGCATCGCTGCAAATCGGACTGCCACTGATTTGGACCGCGGCCCAATCACGGCGGATCCCATTTCAACGGGTGGTTGATTGGATGTCGACTTTTCCAGCAGCATTGGTTGGACTTCCGTCGGGTATCCGAAAGGGAAATCCGGCGCATTTATTTGTTTTCGACGACCAGGCCACTTGGAAGATCGATCAAACCAAACTCCATCACCGACACGCGATCACGCCCTACCATGGACACGAAGTGATTGGACGCGTTGAAGCCACCTATGTGCATGGTGTCGATCACGAGGTTCCGCAGGGAAGATTTCTCTCATGACGATGACCCTCGAGGCGTTTGATGCACTCTCAACGACGGAGGCTCGGGAGGCCATGCAGGCCTGTTGTGGCAGCCAGCGATGGTGCGATGCGATGATAAACCATCGTCCATTCTCTGAACTATCAATCGTGCATCAGCGTGCGGATCAAGTCTTTGGCACGCTGCGGGAATCCGATTGGCTGGAAGCGTTTGCGGCGCATCCCAAACTCGGTGACCTGCAGTCGCTGAAGATGAAGTACGCGGGCAACGCTCAGTGGTCCGGTGGCGAACAAGCAGGCGTGACGGAGGCCGACGAGAGCGTGCTGGAGGATCTTGCGGTCGCCAACGACGAATATTTCGGCAAGTTTGGCTTCATCTTTATTCTTTGTGCCAGCGGTAAGTCCGCGGATCAAATGTTAGCCGCCATTCAGACTCGATTACCCAACCAACGTGACACTGAAATCGAGATTGCCGCAGCCGAGCAAACCAAAATCACCCATCTACGAATCGACAAGCTTTTCAAATAGCAGACTCTTCGGTTAACAAGGCCCACCTAATGAAACGAGATCCCATCACCACGCACGTGCTGGACACATCACGCGGTCAACCGGCCAGTGACATTCCCGTGTCACTCTCACGCTGTGCCGGCGAGTTTCTGGAGGTCCTGGGAAGCGGGCACACCGATGATGATGGCCGCATCATGAATGGCTTGGTCGCCGAGGCGGGTTTGGAAGTCGGCGTTTATGAGATCCGCTTTGATGTCGCCGGCTATTTCAAGCAACTGTCACAAACGTC
>JBCCJB010000126.1:0-9657 GCA_039028015.1 Planctomycetota bacterium | reverse complement strand
ATGATCCTCAGTGATCCGCAACGCATCATCAGCAACGAATTCCGAGAGTGGTTGACGAATCAACCTTGGCAATACGATGAACAAATCGTTGCACTTGAAGATGATGTGGAGCATCCGATACGGATCATGACGCTTCGGCGTCGACATGAATCACCATCGAAATGAATTCGTCTTCCGAAACAATCTGCACATCACAACCCTGATCACGAAGTTCACGTGCACGTTCTTCTTTGGTGCTCATCAAACGCCCCGCGGCTTTCGTGCGAGCGTCGGGATCACCAACGACAACCACATTGGTGTTTTTGGAAACACGGGATTGACAGGCACCGCCAGATTGGACGGCAATCTGTTCGGCTTGTTGACGATCCAACCGACGCAACGTGCCCGTGAAAACGACACGTCGACCTTGAAGCGGCCGAATCAATTCCGCCCTGACCAACAATCGTTGCAGGTCAGTTCGCTCGATCGAGACCGTCGGTGACGCTACCGGTTGCGTTGAATCGTCCGAACGAGGTGCCACGATTGCGTCTCGCTTGGTTCGTCGTCGCGGCCGCGCCGTGACGCCTCGTTTGCCCCATGCTCCGGCATGTCCGCGATGCAAACCCAAATCACGCTCGAGTTCATCGAGCGTATCGACGCGTCGCTCCTCTGAGGCCGCGATTGCGATTTTGGCGCACGCGATCGAATCTTCCAGCGCGTCATGATGTCGAAAGCGCGTGCCTAACCAATCCGACAATGGCTTGAGTCCAAATCGCGGTAGGTGAGGCCAAGTTCGCCGCGCGATCGCTCGGGTGCAGCTGTATTGAATCTCTGGGATTGGCTGATCGTGTGTTTGCAAGCAGGCCAGTAACACGCCCAGATCGAACGAAGCGTTATGAGCGATTAAGACATCGTCGCCCAAGACATGACTAATCTCGGCCCAAAGCTGCCCAAATTCAGGCTCACCCAAAACATCGCCGGGCCGAATCCCATGGATTGCGATGTTGCCGGCGGCGAATCGCAGTGGTCGAGGTCGGATCAACCAGCACGCTTGATTGACGATTTCATTATGCCGAATCCGAACCGCCGCGAGCTGGCAGGCACTGTCACGGGCTCGAGTTGCCGTCTCAAAATCAATGGCTGTGAAATTCATCCTGGTTAATCCGTACAACCGCCACATGAGTGAGCTCTCAGTGGCGGAATTCTGTTTCAAATTGAACCGGGGTGCGACCCCCTCACCAAGTGCGGGGCAAGGTTGGTTGACGTCGCCAACGAACATTCGCAGAACAACGTTGACTGCGACAATCACCCATCAAAATCGCGTTGGTGCTGGACTGGGGGCAGGACAGTGCCGACGCGATTTTTCTTTGCAACGATCAAAGGTCGCTGCTGATCCAACTCGGCGAGCCTTTCCAAGATCGCGTCTCATTGTCAACCACGGCGCGTTGGCGTGATCCGCTCAGTTAGTTCCCGAAACCAAGTTGCTAGCCACGTCGGTTCGATACGCCGACATCGCGGGCACCAAACCAGCCAACAAACTCAGCAAGACCACGAGCGGCACAATCCACACTTCCATCTCGCTCATTGTGAACAGCCCGATCGAGATACCCGTTTGTTGTTCGATGGTTCCGCGAGCCACGTAGATTCCCACATGGGCAATCAACCATCCCGCCAATCCGCCCACAACGGCAATGATCAAACTCTCCAGCATGATGATGCCCGTCACGCTCCCGCGCCGCGCACCCAATGCTCGCATGATCGCGATGTCACGTCGGCGTTCGTTCATCGAATTATAAATGGCAACCAAAATGCCGATCGCGGCGACCAAGCACGTGATTGCAGTGATCACCAGTAATGCTTTGGTCATCGGCCCCACAATCATGCTCATCAACTTGTTGATCTCGCCGATGGGCGCTGCCGCCTGAGCCGCTTGTCCCTCCGAAATCATGT
Organism: Planctomycetota bacterium; assembly: GCA_039028015.1. Classification (GTDB taxonomy): domain Bacteria; phylum Planctomycetota; class Planctomycetia; order Pirellulales; family Pirellulaceae; genus Rhodopirellula. The sequence continues at coordinate 7,728 of JBCCJB010000126.1, read as the reverse complement.
TTTGCAACGGCAAGGCCAACATGCGCGGCTCATTCTGGATCAAGATCGACGTGACTTCGCGTTCGGGAATCGAAAGCAAGATTGGTGATTGATCGTTCTCGTCACGCTCTGGCCAAACAATGACCTCGTCGTCCGCGATGGGTTTGGCATGACCCTCCAGCAAATAGAACCCTTCCAAATTGACGAAGACCGCGCGGTCATTTGGCGTCCCCATTGGTGCCATCACGCCGACGACTTCGAATCCTTGTCCGTGTCCTTTGCCATCCGGATCGCCGTGCGTTGGATTCATGGTCTGACCAACACCGATGTCCATCGTCGATGCGACACGCGAGCCGACAACGGCTTCAAACACGCCATGTTCGGCACTGTTCTCCTCAAATGCTCGACCATCACTAAACGTGAACGGTTGATCGACCAACGGCCCATGCCGCAATCGATCAAAGAACTCCGTCGTTGTGCCGACAACTCGGTATTCGCCGAAATAGTCGCCAAGCGCCAATGGAATCGCAAAACCGCCGCCGATATAGCCCGCGTATTTGCCATCCCGTTCGCCTAGCTTGGGATCACCGCCGAAACGTTCGACCATGGCGGATCGCGTTTGAGCATCAAAGAACTCCATGTACTCCGTGTACGGAAGATTCTCGATGGGCTGACTGAGGTAGTACACCGCATTGAGCGTCAATTGCAGCGCGCTGCCCTTGGGTCCAACAACCAGGTTGCAGCCAACCGATGCGTTGCGAACAAAGGCTTCATTGATGATGCCATAGATCGACAGCACTGCGACAACGAGCCCAACTCCCAACGTCAAATTCAACGTCGTCAGAAAACTGGATAGCGAGCGGTAGCGAAAATTTCGCCACGCAATGAAGATCAAACGCACTCAGCCTCCTTTGCCAGGTCGGTCTCACTCATCAAAGCACGATTGATCGTTTCCAAACGTGCGACATGCTCAAACCGCTCCGCAATTTCCATGCTGTGTGTCACCATCAACAATGCGACGCCTTCTTCGCGACACGAGTTGAGGATCAAATCAAGCACAAGCTTACTGCTGGCCGGATCGACATTCGCCGTCGGTTCATCGGCCAACAGAATTTTGGGTCGTCCCACCAATGCCCTGGCGATCGCGACGCGTTGCTGTTGTCCTACTGAGAGTTGCCCAGGACGATAGTGGGCTCGATCGGACAAACCCACGCGGTCAAGTAACTCCTTCGCGTAATCGGAGTCGACGGGCTTGCCACCAAACATCATTCCAAGTTCTACATTTTCGATCGCGGAAAATGCGGGCAACAAGTTGAACGTCTGAAAAACGTATCCAATCGCATCGGCACGAAATCGATCTCGGCCCTGTTCGCTCAGTCGCGTTAGATCGAGCCCGTCAACGGTGATTAATCCCGACGTGGGCGTCAGCAAGCCGGCAATCAAATGCAACAGCGTTGTTTTGCCCCCACCACTTTGTCCAATGAGCGCGACCTGCTGACCCGTGGTCATCGAAAACGATGGCACATCAAGCACCGTTAGCTGACCGCCACCAGGCTGATCAAATTGCTTGATCACATTGGTCATCTCTAGCATGAACAAACTTCCTCACCTGACGGCTGACCACCAATTCTGCGTCAGCTAAACCTGTCGATTAAAACCTCGGTGGTGATCGTACTGCGACCCGCTACGCGAGCCAATCAGCCCAAGTTCAACTGCAATCGGGTTGCCAACGACTGCGTGATCGATGATTCGAACAAAGTCCGACCGAGTTACTGGCTGGCAATCGCCCCGTCTAATGCGACGGTCTCGTGAAAGTCGTACGGATGAAACGTACGAGCGATTTGATCAGCAAGCATTTCTAGATAGAGCTTGCGAAAACGCGGCTCCGTCGTTTCGGTCGTGTACTGACCCGCTGTCCGCGGATACGTGTACTCGTCGATATCCTTGCCAAAGAGTTCCGAGCCCGTTGCTACGTCAACGATCGTGATGCGCGCGTTGGCTCGGCCTCGAAACAGAGTCGCTCCTTCACGCAAACTCAACTCGGTCACATCGATGCCCAGCACTTTGTCGGCACCGACGGCGATCCCGATCGATTGCAAATCGCTGGCATCATAACCGTGACGATCCAGATGCGTTTGCACGTCATCATCACGAACAAATTCAGCGTCATCGAGCTCGGTGCGCAATCGATCTCCAACCTTTCGCGTCAAGAGTCTGGCGACGACGTCATCGCTGAATTCGCTGGAGTCCGTCCGCGTCACAATCGCGACCTTGGAATCATTCAAACCATCGAATTCGGCAGGAACCCGATCGGCCCCGATGGTGTGCATGAAGTTGGACAGCAGCCCCAAACAGCCACTGTTGAGCAACAAGAACAGGCTCAAGCATCCGCAGACCAGAGATCGACGATGGGACAGCAAACGCAACGCTGCGGAAATGAGCATCTTGAGTCACGACGGGCAAGTTCGATGTGAAAACGCTCACAGGGTGATTTCCCCGTGTGCCACAAATTTCGTAGGCATTCCCACCGCATGATCGCTAGTCCAAATCGCGATTGACTTGGTGACCAATTGACCGGGTTACCGATTGACCTGACGACCAATGGATCTGCCGCGTTGCCATCACAAGCCATCTCAGCCTCACGTAGAGTCCATCCACGGAGCTGATCGTGAACTCTTTCACAATGGTTTTTTTGGTCTGAAGCTCGTGCTGCACCGAATTTGCAAGCGACACGCAAATGACGCGTTTTCTGCTCGCACATAAGGATTTCGCATCCTCGAGCGCCGGTTATCGGGACCAACATGATCACGAGGTGCACCAAGAATTTTCTTGACTCGGCAGCGGTCACGTCATTGGATGAGGTTGGCGATGCGGGCCGCTCAATTCCCTGTTTCGCTCTGCCGGCTACGGCGGCTTCTCGAATGTTCGATCGCTTTTCGGAGACTTCATGATGACCAAGACCATCGGCTCGTCGACTCTTCCCGTCCAAAATGCCCATTCGATGCCGCCCATCACCGCCCGCGAGATGATGGTGCGAAACCTGATCACGTTGCGTCCCGACATGGATGCTTTGGAAGCACTTGACCTTTTATTGCGTCAGCGAATTTCAGGTGCTCCGGTCGTTGATGAGGGCAATCGCTTCGTTGGAATCTTCTCGGAAAAGTCCTGCATGAAATTTGTCGTCGGGCTGGCATACGATGATCTCCCCAGCACTGAAGTGATCGAATTGGTTGATGCGAACCCACCAACGATCACCGAGGAAACCGATTTGCTGACCGTCGCGCAGACATTCCTCAACGAAGCGTGCCGCCGTCTCCCGGTTCTCGATGATCGCGGCCGATTGCGGGGTCAGATTTCGCGACGCGATGTGATGCGTGCGGTTCGCAGCCATGTTCAATCGCAGCCTCCCAAGCAACGGCCGGCGGCGGGACTGTTCTTGTCGGCGTTGCTATCCAGCGATGATCGACCGATCTGATTCGGTTCAATAACGGCGGTCCTTGGGTTACAATACGGTTGCAATGGTGGGTTTTTCCAACGAGTCGCATTGGAAATACCTGCCAGAACGAAAAGCCACTCCTACCGCTCCAACCCTTCCTCAGGACTCAGCTAGATGAAACCGAAGACTTCTCAGACTTCAACAACGTCGCAGATTATCGTTCCCGAGTCGTCGAGCCGTCGCAACTTCCTCCGCGGCACAGGCGTCGCCGCCGCAGGCACCGCACTGGCCGGTGTCGCCCTACCAGCCGCCCACGCGGCGGGCAGCGACGAGATTAAGGTCGTTTTGGTGGGATGCGGTGGTCGTGGTAAGGGTGCGATGATCAACATCATGAACACCAAAGGCAACGTCAAACTAGTCGCTGTCGCTGACGCCTTTGGTGACAGCGCCGATCGTGCGATCCAACAAATCAGTCGTAAGTTCGCGGACAAAGTCGCGGTCACGCCCGAGACAACCTTTGTGGGATTGGATGCCTACAAGAAAGCCATCGATGTCGACTGCGATTTGGTGGTCATCGCAACGCCCCCGGGATTCAAACCCCAACAGTTTGAATACGCCGTCAACAAGGGACGCCACATCTTTATGGAAAAGCCAGTTGCCGTTGACGCTCCTGGCGCACGCCGCGTGATGAAGTCGGTCGAAGAATCCAAAAAGAAGAATTTGATGCTCGGCATCGGTTTGCAACGGCGTCACGAACCACGTTACATCGAAACCATCAAGCGAATTCACGATGGTGCGATTGGCGATGTGCTGTCACAACAGGTTTACTGGAACGGGGCGGGCATCTGGTATCGCAACCGAAAAGAAGGCATGTCCGAAATGGAATTCCAGGCCAACAACTGGTACCACTACATCTGGTTGTCAGGCGACCAAATTTGCGAGCAACACATCCACAATCTCGACGTGGGTTGTTGGGTCAAGAATGACTATCCCGTAATGTGCAACGGCATGGGTGGCCACGGCCAACGCATGAGCGGCGACGGCACCGAGTCGCAAATCTTTGATCACACATTCTGTGAGTTCACGTTCGCCGATGGCAGCAAGATGTTCAGCCAAGGTCGTCACCTGCGTGGTTCCTGGACCCACGTTGGCGAGGCCGCGATCGGTTCCAAAGGAACAGCTGATCCATCACGGTCGATCACGGGTCCCAATGCCTATCAATACGATGGTGTCATCGGCAAAGGCAATGCGAACGGTCACCAACAAGAGCAACACGATCTGATTGAAGCATTGATGCGAGGTGAGATCTACAACGAGGGTGAGTACGGCGTCAAATCGACGTTCTGTGCGATCTTGGGTCGCGAAGCCTGCTACACGGGCAAGGAAGTGGCTTGGGACGAGTTGTGGGCCAATGGCCGTGACTATTGCGGCGACATCGATAATTACACGCTCGAATCGGTGCCGCCAACCGTGCCTGGTGAAGACGGCAAGTACGATGTTCCTGTTCCAGGTAAGTACAACGCGATGGCGTAATTAATCGCGACGCGGTTTGTTCTATGAATCGGTAGCGTCACCGGGTGCATCGCGGCGTTTCTTCGCCTGCACGTACTGGTGACTGCTGCCGCGGTAGAGACCTTGTTGGCCTAGCTTCGCCGCGATTCGATCTCCCAAATGATCGACCGCGGAGGAGGCGTCGCGTTGCGGTTGGCTAAAGAGCGCGAGCTGCACCGGAGCATTGATCTCCGACAAGTGACCAACGGAAACGCCGAGTAATCGAACCGGTCGAGGTTCACGTTGACGCATCTCATCGAGCAACGTCACGCTCGTTCGGTAAATGGTCGTCGTGTCATCGGTTGGTTGCTTGAACGTGGTGGCCCGGCTGAAGGTTTTGAAATCCTCCCGCCGATACTTCAGCGTCACGTTGCCCGCCCGTCGCTGTGATCGTCGCAAGCGTCGCGCGACGGACTCGCACAGATAGCTTATCACGCCGCGCATGATGTCGATGTCCGTCAAATCTTCGTCGAACGTTCGCTCATGTCCGATTCCTTTGGCGATATGGTCAACGACGACCTGTCGTGGATCGATGCCATTGGCCAGTCGCCACAGGTGTTCGCCCCACGATCCAAATTGACGACGCAACAGCGACGGCTCGCAAACTCGCAGGTCGGCAATGGTGTGATAGCCCAGCCGAGTCAGCTTTTGTCCGCCGACTTTACCAACACCCCAAAGTCGCGAAACCGGCAGCGGATCTAAGAACGCGGTCACGCCGTCATTTGGCACTTCGACGAATCCATCCGGCTTATTCAAATCGCTGGCGATCTTGGCGACAAATTTCAGTGGAGCAATGCCGACACTCGCGGGCAGATCTAACTCTTGCCGAATCGTCGATTTGATCTGCTGTCCGATAAACGCGGGCTCGCCATGCAAGCGTCGAACGCCACTAACATCCAAGAAGGCCTCATCAAGCGACAGCGGCTGCACCATCGGCGTGAAACGCAGAAAAATCTCACGCACTTGCCGACCCACCGCCGCATAGTGGTCAATGCGTCCACGGACAAATTTTGCGTGCGGGCACAGCTGTGCGGCACGACGCCCCGGCATCGCGCTGTGAATTCCAAAACGCCGTGCCTCATAGCTGGCCGCGGTCACGACACCGCGGCCCCATGACCCGCCAACGACCACCGGTTGCCCCCTCAGTTCCGGACGATCGCGTTGCTCAACGGATGCGTAGAACGCGTCCATGTCGACATGCAAAAACGTCATGGAATCATCTGAAACCGTCTGGTAATAAGAACCGATCCGAAAACCGTCCGTCTGGATCAGCCGCTGGGCAATAGCCCTCGGTTCTCGTAGTGAGAACCGCAGCTAGCGCCGTTCGGCTAATTGGTTTTCGGACAGCCTTTAAATCAGTCTGGCCTTTAAGGGGTAAAATTGAGTTTACGTGTCAAGAAGTCATCGTGGCACTTATCTTTTTGCCGAGAACTGAGTGGTTACTTTCTCGCACGACGCTTCGCTTCGAGTAAGCGTTCGGTGTAGCTGGTTTCCGCTGCGGAAGATTTTGAGCTCTCCACTGGTGAGTCGCTGACCGAAACCGGTGCCGGCACTTCCTCGGATTCATCATCGGTTTCAGAGCCGAACGTGGGCTGATAACGCGTCGATGAGGACTTCGCCGCCTGACCAACGGCTTCCTTTGAACGCTTTAATTGATCAAGTCGCGTTACCGTCGTGGTTGCTTCAGGTTGTCGACCACGTAACGCTCGCCACCAGCGTGCAACGAACTGCAAACTCAGAGCAATGCGTCGTACCAGTACGTCAAAGAAAAACAAAGCCGCTGCACCCAAGACGAACCAAGGCCATGCGTCACGAATGCGTTTGGCCGCGGGCAAGCCGCCGCGGTAGGGATCGGTTTTCAACAATCGGTCTTCATTGGTCGCATTCAAAGGCACGGTAACCAAACCCGCTTCACCGCCGGGCGGCTCAAGCGAAGCCAGTTGAGCAATCAATGACGCGTTGGTGTCTCGAATGCGAAACTCATCGCTGTAAGGAATGGTCACCCCCGTTGTCAGGGGAGCATTTCCGGCACCTGGGATCACGTTGACGAAATAAGTCCCCGATCGATCGGTAGGGAACTGTCCGGTGTAACGGCCCGGCGCGGTTTGCCGCATTCGCAACGGGATCGGATTGAGATCGGGATCGAGAACCGACCCCGCCATTTCCAAAAAATTCTGGTAGGTGTCGTCGGGATTGAGCGCCGTGACGACAATCTCGACTTCGCCATCGCGAATGTTCTTGGCGATGGTGAATTGCCCGGTGTCGCCCGATGGACGCATCGACCATCGGACCAGTTGGCTGAACAGTTTCTCGTAGCCCGGCCATGACGTCCACGCTTTTGTCCATCGGGCGCCCGCATCGGTCGTCAACACCGCCGTTCGACCCAAGCCGTAATTCCAGGTCGCCAAGATCGTCGCGTTCTCCGCCGATTCAGGTCGTGGTGATTGCAGCACGACCTGGGCCAGCGGGCTCAATTTGGTTTGCGTCAATACAAATCCGGTAACCGGTGGCAACACCTGCTCGATGCCTTCGACCGTGGGATGTGGGAACACGATTTCGGGTGCCGCACCGCCCGGAGGCTCATAAACGAGTGGTCTTGAAACACGTCGCGCCTCTCGCTGAAAAATTTTTGGCAACGCTCGTCCCGACTTGACGCTGTAGTACTTCCCACCAGTTTGATTGGCGATTTTGCGAAGCCGTTGTGAGTCACTAAGTCCATGCGATTGAACACTCACGGTGCTGATGGTGATGTTGTTGTCTTT
>JBCCJB010000125.1:0-9786 GCA_039028015.1 Planctomycetota bacterium | reverse complement strand
TCGAGCCAGTCTTGCTCGTGATGAACCGGCAAACGTCGACCATCAAAGTCACGCCAAAGTTCGAAGTACTTCGCAATTGTAGTGGGCTCGAAGTCATCAATCGTTCGATGTCGTTGGCGATCCAATTTCGGCGTGAAAGCGGCGTCACCGCTGTTAGGGTTCCAGGACATGTGCAAGAAAATGAATGGGACGAATAACGCAATCTGATCAGGTCGCTTCATCGATTTATTCAGGTATGCATTCCACGCAAGCAACCGCAGCCAATTGTCCGATGGCTGGCGACCGTTTTGCAACGAGCCACATTCGGTGATCAAGATTGGCAAGACATGATCGGATTTGTGCATGTGCGCACGCAGCATGTCGAGGATCGCTTCGTACCGGCCTAGCAAATAGTTTGAATAGCCCATGCCACGACGCGCGTGGGCACCCAGCATCAACGCGTTCTCGTAAAAGTGATGCGAAAAGAAGTCGATGTGCCCGCGAGTCTCTTCGATGAATCGCGCCTGGCTGCGAAACAGTCCAAAATCGTTGACCTGAACTTGCATGTAGGCCGATGAGGGGCCTCCGACTTTCACCTCGGGGGCACGCTGGTGAACCGCATCGGCGACTCGGTTGTGAAAATCAGCCAGCAGCCCCCAACCGTCAATGCCCTGGGACTCTTTCCAATGATGAGCCCATTCCGACTGCACACTGCTTTCGTTTTTGACTTCCCACCACCGCGCGGTGTAGCCGCCGTCGCGACTTTGATCTTCCACATAGGCCGCCGCTAGTTCCGCCGCGTCATCGAAGCGATCGATCTCGGGCGTGCCGCGTCCCACAAGCGGCACGGACATGAAATTAGGCCAATCATTGAAACAATACGCGAATGGAATGGTCTTGAATTCAGGGATAGTTTTTCGATGCCGAACACCCGCGTCGTATTGATCGAAGAATGACAAATCGGCTGCGCCGGGCTTGTCGGTTCGTTCCGTTAAAGGACGCCAATTGCCCCAAGCGAGGGTGATCCCGGGATTGAATTTGAACGCGCCACGTCCGGGCAAGAAATTTCGCTCCGCGGCCCATCGCTCAAATGAAGCATCGACGACCCCAGGGGTTTCATGCATGCGAAACCAACGCTCACGCTGCAACTCGGCGGTGCCGCCAATCATCAGTTCATGATCCGTATCAATTTCCACCACCACACGTTGGCGAGGAAATTCCGAGCCCAAATCTCGATAGGGAATGGTGTCAAAATCAGGATGAATCTGCTTTTGGGCGATGAACACCAAATCATCAATGCGACAGGTCGCATCGGGATCTTTCATCCAAAAGCGAATTTTCATTCGTTCTGGCGGAGCATCCAACAACGGAATGGAGGGCATCTGCACACGATAGAAATTCTTGATTTGCTGACTTCGTGGCGGTGCCTTGTTCGGTGAAAACGGATCGATGTGCACCTCTTTGACTCGATCCAGGCCTTCGCCATGAAATGCAAAGTGGCGAAACAATCCCGCGATCCGCTCAGCACCTTCAGGCAACAAGACTTCGCTGCCATCGCGGATGTCTTGGGACGACTTCATGATCACCAACTCTTTCAGCCCGCGGTCTCGTCCCGATCCCACGTACTTCGTTTCGCGATCGGCAGCGAATGTGTCGAACAAGAAATCATGAATCGCTTTTTGATCTCGACCTTCCTTGCTGAGCGAGACCGGTTCCATTGTGTCACCGTTCGAACGTGACGTCTGAGCTGAGCATTGAACGGGAATAGCGATCGCAATCCAACAAGCGATCAACAGGATAGGACGTGCGATGTGTGGGGACATTGAGATCAGAAGGTGTTGATGTCGATGAATCATCTTGAGTTGTTTGCTAGCGTCGCGAACACCGATTCGATTCTGCCAAGTTCGCAAACCGCTTTGATTCGTTCAATGTGCCGAACGACCGAAACGAAACCTCATCTGAATCGAGCCGCCAAAGCATGCTTTCGAGCGCTAGCACGGCCGCGAATGGCGGTCTAGCTATGAAAGCCAGCATAGCCACGAAGACTCGAAGTGGCACACAGAGCCTATCCGAAAACCAGTGAGCCAAACGCGCTAGCGTCGGACGGCATCTGAAACTCACAGCGTTATTGAGGCCCGAGGCTGGCGCCTTCGGCTCATAGAGCTGTCTCGCATACTCGTCGGAGAGACACTCAGCGAAACCGTATAATCGAGCGACGCCAGACTTGAAGACATCCAAATCAACCGGTGACAAGCTGGCAAAATCCATCCCCGCGTGTTGTCGTCATGGATTGCACGACATCGCTCCACACCACATCGCTACACAGGAATCCAACTTTATGCGTGAAAAAATTGCTCCATGGCTGCCAGCCGTCTTTTGTGGCGTGATCGCACTGATTGTTGTCATCGCAAACACGGCCACACGGTTGCTGGGCGCAACAGATCGCGCGGTCGACATGGTGTTCATGTTGAACATGCCGATGTGCTTTTTCTTCGTCGGCAGCTATTTGACTCAGCTACGTGGTGAAACCGAAAAATTGCGAGCCAGATTAGACGCCCTCGATTCCACTCAATCGACGAGCTGACCGTGACAGGGATTCTTCAAATTCCCGCGCATCGATCTCGATGCGGCAGGCTCTTGGTAAAGGATGGCCCCTTGATCACTGTGATCATCAACCACGAGTAAGCTGATAGTTTTCACGGCAAGCAATGTCGAATTCATTGACTCAGTCAAGCCTTTCGCGGCGATCACCGTTTGCACCGCTGCTCGGCTGGGCGGCATGTTTCGCAATCCTGGGCATTGCGTCACACTGGATAACAACATCGGTTTTGCACAGGGGAAATGAAACTGTGGCAGCCTCCTTGAATGTGCCGACGCCGACATTGGGTGGGATGCAGCTATGGACGGATCATCGCGTGCGAGCGGGATATCGGGTGCAACGAAATCGTCTCACCGATCATTGGCGTCTGTTGGATTCGAACGACGTGCGGCAAGCATGGGGTTCGCGTGAAGATGTGCTCCACGAATACGAAGCCGCCGTAGCTGGTTCAACGTCCAGTTGCGACATGATCGTCCTGCTTCATGGATTGATTCGGACCGACCGAAGCATGAAATCGATGCAGAAGGCATTGCAAGAGCAATGCACCGGAGATGTGATTCGATTCGGATACGCGAGCACGCAACAAACGCTGGCTGACTCGGCACGCGCCCTTCGTGAGGTGCTGGACGATTATGGTCCCGAGACGCACTTTCGATTTGTCGGGCACAGCATGGGAAATATCGTCGTGCGACATCTAGTTGGCGATCTTCAGGCCGCAGCTGAAGGCGAGTCAATGGCCGACGAAATCGTTTACGGGAGTGCTACGAAAGTGAGGGCAGCCGCAAAGGACTTACTTTCGCGTTGTGATGCGATGGTGATGCTTGGCCCACCGAATCAGGGCGCATCGATCGCGCGACGATTGGCCAAAACTGGATTGTTTGAGACCGTTGTGGGACCGGGGGCGATGCAGCTTGGACCACGCTGGGAAGAAATCGAACCCAATCTCGCCACGCCACCGTTTCCTTTCGCCATCGTCGCGGGCAATTTTGGTGACTCCATCATTGCCAATCCATTAACGGATGGCCCCGGTGATTTGGTGGTGTCCATCGACGAAGCCAAACTTGACGGAGCCGATGTGATCCACGAAGTTCCCATCGCGCACTCGATCTTGATGGATCGCGATGACGTTCAACGCTGGACGGCAGACTGGTTCAATGAGCAAGCGTCGCGAAACCACGTTCACGACGATTGACGGTGACGACTCAATTTTGAGGGGTAGGCCAGGACAAGTCCTGGCCGACGAAGCTCAATGCGGCTTTCGGATCGGTCGCAGTGGCAACCCGTCGACGGGAAACCCGTGCTCGTTCGAAATAGCATCGCGAGATGAACTCGCGGCTAACTGCTGAAAGGGACGAGGACACAGTCCGGCCGCTCGCATCACACCGGCAAGCACTGTCATCGTTCGGTGCCACTGCCCAACCGTTTCGGGTGTTCCGATGACTTCCGCGTCATCTCGTCCGTGACCTTGCTGACTGACTCGAATCTCCGGAGCCAGATGCAGCAAGGCTTCCAACATCACGTGATCGCGACGATCGTCGCCACTGAGGCCCGAGTCATCGTAGATCCAGAGGTGCGGCTGCATTGCGTTGTCAACCAGATGCATTGCCGCGGCTTTGGCGTCGGCGGCATCGACGACAAGATTTCGCATGCCACAGTGGACGTAATACTTAGCCATCGTGAAGGCTCCCTTCCTTGAAACGAAAATGACATCACTTCGTGGACGCGAACCAGATCGCGTCCCGGTGACAACAATAGGATCGCCGGTGGCCGGACACGTTTGGTCCACCGTGTTTGGGCATGCCGCAGCTATTTACAAACCAACCGCCGAAGCCGTACATTGCCGGGCTTCGCTGATCCCAAACCCTCTTGCCACCCCCCTGCGCTGGTGGCATCGCAACGCCGTCCGATTCATGTTCGATAGCCTTTCTGAAGGCCTGCAATCTGCGTTCAAAAGTTTGTCCGGGAAGGGCAAGCTGACCGAAGGCAATATGCGTGATGGGTTGCAGATTGTCGAAAATTCGCTGCTGCAATCAGATGTCAGTTACAGCGTCGTCCAAGACTTCATGGCGCATGTGACCGAGAAGGCACTTGGCAAACGCGTCTTGCTATCGTTGCGACCGCAAGAAGAACTGGTTCGCATTGTTCATGACGAGCTTGTCGATGTACTCGGTCCCGTTGATGCCTCGCTGCATCTGAAGTCAGCCGGGCCGACCGTGATCATGCTGTGTGGATTGCAAGGAAGTGGGAAAACGACGACGTGCGGCAAGCTAAGTCAGATGCTGTTGGAGCAAGACATCCGTCCGTTGTTGGTGGCTGCTGACCTGCAACGTCCTGCGGCCATTGAACAGCTCAGAACCATCGGTGGCCAGTTAGACGTTCCTGTCTACACCGAGACGGATCATCAAGACCCGGTCAAGGTCTGTCGCAATGGTGTCGCCAAAGCCAAGGCGGATGATCATCGCGTCGTCATCCTGGATACCGCGGGACGATTGGCGATCGACGATGAGTTGATGGATCAGCTCAAGCGCATCGATAAGAAAGTGGGACCCGATCAGGTCTACTTGGTCGTTGATGGCATGACGGGCCAAGATGCGGTGAACTCGGCGGGTGCCTTTAACGAGGCACTTGAGCTCGACGGCGTCGTGATGACCAAGCTCGATGGTGATGCCCGCGGCGGTGCGTTGCTGTCGGTCAAACATGTCACCGGTGTCCCCATCAAATTCATCGGAACGGGTGAGCGTTTTGATGCACTGGAGCCGTTTCGGCCCGAGGGGATGGCCGGACGCATCCTGCAGATGGGCGATATGGTCGCCGCGGCCCGCGAAGCCCATCGCATCGTCGACGAAGGCGAACGTGAGGCACTTGAGGCCAAGATGGCCAAAGGTGAATTCACGCTGGAAGACTTCAAGAACATGATGCAAAAGGTCGCCCAACCTGGATTGATGGGTCGCATGATGTCGCTGATGCCTGGAATGGGACAGTTCAAGGAGGCGATGGAAAGTGAAGAAGCCTCCGGCCAAATCAAGCAGATCATTGGTGCGATCAATTCGATGACGCCGGCGGAGCGAAAGAATCCAAAAATCATCGATGCACAGCGGCGCACGCGCATTGCCAAGGGTGCTGGGATTCAGTCGCCGTTGATCTCACAATTAATCAAACAGTTCGACACAATGAAGCCCATCATGCAGGCGATGGCGGGCAGCGGTGCGAACGACCGCATGGCAATGATGCGGCAATTGCAAAATAGCGGCATGATGAACGACCCGTCGATGTCAGGCGTGAAAGTCAAACGCTCAACTGGCAAACGTTTGTCGCCCGCTCAAAAAGCACAACAGCGAAAAGAACGCGAAAAACTCAAACGAAAACTCAAACGTCGGCGATAGCCGCGATCACCCAATTCGATGTTTCCCACACCGATCCGGCTAACGGATCGCGATTCACACCTTCCATCTCACCCCAATCAGACTTCCTAACCGGTTTGCAGTTATGTCAGTCAGAATTCGAATGAAGAAAATGGGTCGGACGCACCGGCCGTTCTTTCGCGTATGCGTCATGGACCAGCGAAGTCCTCGCGATGGTCGCGTGATTGAAGAAGTCGGTCATTACGATCCGATGTGCCCCGAGACCGATGCCCGAACGGTGCTTAAGTCCGATCGAATCGACCACTGGTTGTCAGTGGGGGCTCAGCCGAGCGACAAGGTCAAAGTTCTGATTAAGAAGTACGGCACTGACGGAACACACGCCGAAGCACAAGCCGCAGCACTGGAGCGATTAGGCCGCCGCAAGGAGTACACGCCGAGTCTCGCACCGGCACCAAAACCCGAAGCCAAGGCCCCTGAAGCGACGGCGGATGAAGCACCTGCGGCTGAGGCATCCGATGCGGAAACAACAGCCACGGATTCATCTGAACCCGCTGCAACGGAGGAAGCCAAAGCCGAGTGAGGATTGACCTTGTCACCCTGTTCCCGGCGATCTTTGACGGATACCTGACACAGAGTCTGCTCGATAAAGCGATTGAGCGTCAGCTGGTGTCAATTCACCGTCATGACCTCCGCGACTGGGTCGCGGAGGTGCCACACCGAAAAGTCGACGATCGACCCTTTGGTGGTGGTCCTGGGATGTTGATTCAGGTTGAACCAACGGTGAGATGCATCCGCGATGTGGATCAATTAGCTGATCCCGCAAGAAAGATCCTGCTGACACCCCAGGGGCAACGTCTTGATCAGCGGATGGCCGAAAATCTCGCCACCTCAGAGCGTTTAATGTTATTGTGCGGGCGGTATGAGGGATTTGATCAACGGGTCCTTGATATCGTCCAACCTGAAGAGATTTCGGTCGGTGACTTTGTGCTCAACGGAGGCGAAGTCGCGGCCATGATCATCATCGATGCGGTGGTTCGGCTTTTGCCGGGCGTGCTCGGTGACGAAAACAGCAGCCTGGATGACTCCTTTAGCCGAGGAAACCGATTACTCGAATTCCCCCAGTACACTCGACCGCGCAGTTTTGAAGGCCATGATGTTCCGGACGTATTGCTTTCCGGTGATCACGCCGCAATCGCCGCTTGGCGGTCTGACATGAGTCGCAAACGAACCCTCGAACGTCGCCGCGATTTGATCGACGACAACGAAAACAATTGAAAACAGCATCTTAAAACATCACTCATACCAGTTAATCGAACCACCGATCGGGAGAGCCAAACGTGACGCACGCCATCATGGACATGGTCAACAAGGCCAATCAAAAAGAGAATCCGCCACAATTCGAAATCGGTGACACCGTCGACGTGCACACGAAGATTCTCGAAGGCAATAAAGAACGCATCCAGGTCTTCACGGGCGTCGTGATCGCTCGTAGCGGATACGGAGCTCAAGAAATGTTCACGGTGCGTCGCATCGTGGCTGGCGAGGGTGTGGAACGAAAGTTCCCCGTTCACAGCCCGCGTATTGAAAAGGTGGATGTCAAACGAAGCGGTGTCACGCGGCGAGCAAAGCTGTATTTCCTGCGAGACCGAGTCGGCAAAGCGGTACGCCTAAAAGAACGTCGTCGCGTTTGACAATTCACCCGCACGTTTCGTCATGCGGAATCACGACACACCGAGTGTGTCCTCTACCAGCACACAGCCTTGTCAGATCAACCGGCGAGGCTCAGACTTTTTAGAAACAACATCAGACGAAAACACACCATCGCCGTCGTTGGCCAGGTGATCGCTTTTTCGTCGCTCAACCCCGTTTTGGAACTTGCTCATGGCCCGCTACACAGGCCCGAAAGCCCGCGTTAATCGACGTTTGGGCACATTAATTTACGAGACCGCTGGTGCGGCACGTGCTCTCGACCGTCGCAACACGCCACCCGGAATGCACACGCGTGGCCGCCGCCCGAGCAACTACGGTGCGGCACTGATGGAAAAGCAAAAGATCAAGCACTATTACGGTCTGGGCGAGCGACAGTTACGACGTTACTTCGAGGCCGTTGGTCGCAAATCAGGTAACACCGGTGAGCTCTTGCTGCTGATGTGCGAGCGTCGCCTGGACAACGTCGTCCGACGTGTTGGTTTCACCAAGACCCGCCCACAATCACGCCAAGGCATCGTTCATGGTCACTTCCGCGTCAACGGCGTGAAGGTGACCAAGCCCGGTTACATGCTTCGGTCCGGCGATGTGATCGAAGTTCGGGGCCGAGAGAATCTCAAGAATCTGTATCGCGGTGTGATCTCCAACTCGCCTCCCGATGGTCTCGATTGGGTGTCATTTGATAGCGAAACGCTTCGAGCCACGGTGCTCAGCCTGCCTGGTCCAGTGGACATCAGTCTGCCCGTCGACGCTAATAGCGTTGTCGAATTCCTGTCCCGATAGGCTGCTGCGATCCCATCGCGAAAAACCGGCGTACTAGGTGCCTACCGGTCGCTTTTGTTCACCGGTGGCTACCGGCCATTGATGACGGTTTCTTCTGTCGACCGTTTCGTTTCTCTCTCCTGTTAGCTAGCTCATGCATGCGTCCGTTGTTGTGCTCGGTGGCGGTCCTGGCGGATACGCGGCCGCGTTTCTTGCCGCCGATGAAGGACTCGACGTCGTCGTAGTCGAGGCCGAACCGCAACTCGGTGGCACCTGTTTGTTACGCGGCTGCATTCCCAGCAAGGCGTTACTGCACGTCGCCAAGGTCATCAGCGAGGTTCAGGAGCTCAAAGACGAGTGGGGCATCGAATACGCCGGAGCGCCGTCAATCGATGTCGACACGGTTCGTGCCCGCAAGAATCAAATTATTTCCAACCTAACCGGTGGATTGGGAGCACTGGCAAAACGACGCAACGTGACCGTGATCCAGGGTCGGGGTGCGTTTGTTGGCTCCAACGAAATCAAGGTTGAAGGAGATCACGAGTCGATTCCCGATGGTGGGTCGTTAACCTTCGATCATTGCATCCTGGCAACGGGTAGCGTGCCCGCCATGCCGCCAGGATTCGACATTGGTTCGGACCGAGTGATGGACAGCACCGGTGCCCTGGCGATGAGCGATATCCCCGAAACGCTTTTGGTGATCGGGGGTGGTTACATCGGTTTGGAAATGGGCACCGTGTACGCTCACCTTGGCTCCAAAGTCAGTGTGGTTGAACTCGGCGAGGGGTTGCTGCCTGGTGCCGATCGCGACTTGGTCAAACCGCTGGCCAAAAAGATTGATGCGATGTGTGATGGTCGCGTGTTTTTGAATACCAAGGTCGGTTCGCTCGCACTTTCCGATTCAGGCGACCAGATTGAGGTAACCTTTGAGGGACCCAACAAGTTTGGCCATCAAGCGTTTGACCGCGTGCTTGTTAGCGTGGGGCGGCGACCCGTCACGCACGGTTTGGGATTGGAAAACACAAAGGTGGCGGTCAACGACCGCGGATTTGTGGTCGTGGATTCGCAACAACGCACGTCCGATCCCGCCATTTTTGCAATTGGCGATGTTGCCGGCGATCCTATGTTGGCCCATAAAGCGACTCATGAAGGACGCGTGGCCGCCGAAGTCATCGCAGGCAAGCCGGCTGAATTTGACAAAGCGGCCATTCCTGCGGTCGTCTTCACCGATCCCGAGATTGCTTGGGCTGGTTTGACGCAAGAAGAGGCCAAACGCGACGGTCGCAAGGTTGATGTTGAGGTCTACCCCTGGGCAGCCAGCGGTCGTGCGCAAGCCTTGAACCTGACCAATGGTATGACCAAATGGTTGGTCGATCC